>NZ_JBGCCM010000026.1:0-166736 GCF_041262085.1 Catenulispora sp. GAS73 | reverse complement strand
TCCGGCGGGCGCTCTACAGCGAGGGGGCGACCCGCGCGTCCGGCGCTTCGGCGGCGGCCCGCGACTGCTCGGCTTTCTATCCGCTGTTGCCTGCGTTGCGCTGGTCGGCGGCGGTCGCTGCTTGTGGTCACCAGGGTTCTGTGCCCCTCGCCACGTCGTCGCCGTAAACGGAACCAGCCCGGTCCGGTGGTGTAAAGCCGGATCGCTCCTGCTGTGGTCCGGTTTCGTCCGGCTTGACACCACCGGCCCGGGCAGGTTGGCAGAGCCCGCCGACGCGGCGAGGGGCCCAGAACCAACACCCCGCATGGTCCTTCGGACCCCCTCACCACACCACCGGTCGCGCTGGCCCGTCACCACCCGCAGCCACCAAAGCACCGGCTCTCACCGAAACCGGCAGGCTGGCAGCCGCCGGATCGACGACCGTTCCGCCGAAATCGGCAGCCTGGCTGCGCCGCTCCGACTACCGTTCCGCCGAGACTGACCGCCGCCCGCCGCCCGCCGCCCGCCGCCCGCCGCCCGCCGCCCGCCGTCCGCCGTCCGCTGCCCGCCAGTGCAACCCGCTCAGAGACCGCCGCGTGGTCGTGCTTGCGCCTGGCCGCCTGCCCGCCACCGCGACTCGCCCGCCCCACCGAACTGCGTCTCTCTCCCGCACCCCAACAGCGAAGTGGTGGTGGAGGCACTCGCCACTGCCTCCACCACCACCCTCGCCGCCGCGTGGCGTCAGCAGGCCCGCCGCCTGCTGGCGCTCCGCAAGCGCGGGGCGCGCGCCACCGAAACCGGCGCGCGGCCCGCCCTTTCCGTCGTCAGTTCCCTCGGCTCACGACGGTAGGTTCCACTGTTGGTTTGCACCGTCGGTGCAGTCCCAGATTTGTAGCCTGGTGCCGTTCGCCGAGCTTGGGCCGGTGGCGTCCAGGCAGCGGCCGGAGTTGGTGTTGACCAGCTCGCCGTTGGCTTGGTGTTGCCATTGTTGTGCTGCTGTTCCGTTGCAGTCGTAGAGTTGGACCTTTGTGCCGTTCGCTGTGCCGGCGCTGGTGACGTCCATGCACTTGCCGAGGGCCTGCAGGGAGCCGTTTGAGGCGACCGTCCACTGCTGGGCCGCGGTTCCGTTGCAGTCGTACAGCTGGACTGCGGTGCCGTTCGCCGAGTTCGCGCCCGCTATGTCGACGCACTTGCCGCCGTAGCCGGTGATCTGGCCGGTGGTCGTGCCGCCTCCGCCGCCGGAGCCTTGGGTGCCGCTCCAGGTGAAGGTGGCGGAGGTCTGCGGCGGTAGTGAGTAGCTGAAGTTCTCGTTGCCCCAGTTGACGGTCAGGGTTTGCGTGCTGCCCGACTCGTTGTAGGCGACCAGTGCCTTGGAGCCGTCCGGGTTCTGCCATGCGACGTTCGGGATGCTGCTGTTGGCTGTGGAGTCGATGCGGTACGCGCCCGGCTTCACGAACTTGGTCAGCTGCCCCATGTCGTAGTACTCGATGTTGTAGTCGACCTGGCCGGAGCGCGAGTCGCCGTTGTGCACGGTGATCAGGCCGGTGCAGGTGCCGCAGCCGCCGTTGTGCGGGCCCATGTTCTGGTCCACCGCCAGCGACCACTTCACCACCGACTTACCCCAGTTCCGGGTGTAGTCGATGATGTTGTTCATGTCCTCCTGCTGCTGGTTGGCGATCCAGGTGCCGCCGGAGTGCTCGGTGTCGTAGGCGTCCACGTTCGGGTACTGGTTGTGGATGTCCGTCTGCGTGGTGACGCTGCCTCCGTACCCGTGCCACGCGATTCCGCCGAAGTTGGGGTCGTTGCGGACCGTGGCGTCGTCGACGGTGGGGGCGCCGTACGAGGCGTAGGTGTCGGGGTTCCAGTCCAGGGCCAGCACCTTGGTGGACAGACCCGCGGCGTGGAAGGCCGGGAGCAGGTCGTTGACCGTGAAGTAGTCGAGGCCTGATCCGTTCCACTGCATCGACGGGTAGCCGGAGCAGCAGGTGGGTTCGTTCTGCGCCGAGACGAAGTCGATCGGGACGCCCTGCGCCTGGTACGCCTGGATGTACTTCACGAAGTACTGCGCGTAGGCGGAGTAGTACTGGGACTGGAGGTAGCCCTGGCTGTACGCGCCGCTGTCCTTCATCCACGGCGGCGCCGTCCACGGCGTGGCCATGACCTTCAGCCCCGGATTGAGCTGCTGCGCCTGCTTGGTCAGCGGCAGGACGTCGGCCATGTCGTGCGCGATGGAGAAGTTCGCCAGCGACGGGTCGGTCTGCCCCGACGGCATGTCGTCGAACGTGTAGCTGTACCGGGCGAGGTCCGAGGCGCCCAAGGGGTTGCGCAGGAAGTCCAGCCCGATGCCTGTCGTGGGGTTGAACAGGTTGTTCATCAGGGTGTTGCGGGTGGAGGCGCTGAGTGCGCCGCTGCTGTTCATCAGCCAGGCCGCGGTGTCGGTGAAGGACGCGCCGGCGCCGGTGAACTGCTGGTAGTGCGTGTTCTCGTTGACGTTGACCACCTGGCCGCCGCCGCCGGTGCCGGCGCTGAACGAGATCGGCGCCTGCTGGTGCAGGCCCTGGGTGACGTTGCGGCCGCCGGAGTCGTTCGTGGTGGTCAGCCAGATGTTGACCGACTCGTTCGCGGCGTGGGCCGGAGCCGCGTCGGCGATTGCGAATCCTGACGTAACAAGCGCGGCGGCTGAGACCGCGCGGATCAGGAGTCGGACGCGGTGTCTCGCGGTGGAGCCTGGTGACGATTTAGACATGGGGGTACCGCCTGAGGACTACGTGGGGGAGTGGGGAGGTGTGCTGGGTTGATCGTCTCAGCTCTTTTATTCACTTCTTAGTTCAAGACGTGATTGAACTCTCACCGCTCGGTCTCGTCAAGGGTCTAAACCAATCGGCCGCCGAAGCCCTTCGGTGTGGATCAGCCGAACCCGACCTCGCGCGGCGGTGACATGGCAGAATCCGTCCCGTGACCTCCCGCGCCCAGAAAACGACCCGTGATCTGCGGTGGCACAACCGCTCGGACGTCCTGACGCGGCTGTATCTCCGGGAGTGCACCAATCGCAACGACCTGGCGCGGGCCTCCGGGCTCAGCGCCGCGACGATCAGCAACGTGGTCTCCGACCTGATCGCGGACGGCCTGGTCGGCGAGAACGGTTCGCAGAGCTCGGCCGGTGGCCGGCCGCGCTCGCTGCTGCGTGTGCGCCCCGACTTCGGGCACGTGGTCGGCGTCGACATCGGCGAGACCGAGATCCGGGTGGGCCTGTTCGACTGGACGCTGCAGCCGGTCGCCGACGACGAGGTGCGCGCCGTGGCCACCGCGCAGATCCCGCCGCACGAGGTGGCCGACCAGATCCTGTCCGAGATAGCCGCGGTCACCGCGCGCGCCGGCATCACGCCGGACGGCCTGCTCGGCGTCGGGATCGGCGTGCCGGGCGCGGGCGGGTCGGTGATCCACGCGCCCACCCTCGGCTGGTCCGCGGTCCCGCTGGCCGGGCTGCTCCGCGCCGGCCTCGGCTTCGCGCCCGACGTCGACAACGGCGCGATGGCCTTGGGCCAGGCCGAGAACTGGCGCGGTGCCGCACGCGGCGCGGAACGTGCCGTGACGCTTCTGCTGGGGATCGGCGCCGGCGGAGCGCTGTCGATGACGGCCGGTCCGGCGGGCCGGGCCCGCAGCTTCACGATGGAGTGGGGACACACGGTCGTCGACCTCGACGGCCCCACGTGCCGCTGCGGCGCGCGCGGCTGTCTGGAGACGTACATCGGGGCCGAGGCGATCCTCGCGCGCTACGCGGCCACGTCGGGCAGCGCGCCGTTCGACGGCGACGGCGTCGAGGCGCATCTGGCCGAACTCGTCGCACGCGCCGTCAAGCAGCAGGAACCCGCGGCCGGCGCGGTGCTGGACGACACGGCCCGGTACCTCGGCATCGGAATCAGTAACCTGATCAACCTGGTCGCGCCGGACCGCGTGATCCTCTCCGGCTGGGCCGGCGCGTTGCTGTGCGACGCGCTGTTGCCGGCTGTGCGTCTGGTCGTGCGGCAACACGCGCTGCCTTACCTGCAGGAGTTCACGCGGATCGAGCCGGGCGAGCTCGGCCCTTCGGCGACGGCGCTCGGTGCGGCGACGTTGCCAGTCGCGCGGCTGTTGGCCGACGGCGGCCGGCGCGGGGACGAGTGAGGTTCGGCGAGCCCTGATAAGTCGACGAGCCCGGCGTGAACGACCAACGTCGCTTCCGCCGGGCTCATTCCTCGGCCGGGCCGTTCCCGCGAGATCTACCGCGCGTAGGTGACGACCTGGGCCGCGGGGTCGAATCCGGTGTTCTCCCACTTCCAGCGGGTGACGCGCGGGATGACCCAGAACCCGTAGATGCCCAGCGTGATGAAGCTGAAGAACCACCACTTGAGCCAGTTGCCGAACAGGCTCCAGGCCGATCCGGTGAAGATCAGGCGCTGGCCGTCGATGAACGAGTGCTTGGCCTGCCAGCGCTGCATCAGCACGACGCCGAACGGGTAGCAGATGCCGAGCGTCAACATCGTGATGAGGCCGGCCAGCAGGGCGGTGCCCCAGAACGTGGCGGCGCCGCCGTCGAACATGAAGCGGTTGTTCTCGCGTGCCATGGTGCTGACTCCTTTTCGGAGGGGTTTTCGGGCTCAGGACGAGCTGGGCGCGGGCGGGTGGTAGCCGGGGACGGTCGTCAGCTGGCCGTTGCCGAGGATGAGCGTGGTTCCCAGCGCGTCGGAGTTGTCGCTGTCGAGGCTGGTGTACTTGATGTCGAGGCGGAGTACGCCGCTGACGTTCAGGTTGATCTGCGCCGGGTGACCGAGCGTGGGTGTGAAGGTGGCGATCTTGAGCCCGTCGCCGTCGATCTCCACGGTGGGGTGCATCGTGGACTTCGCCGAGTTGTCGTCGAGGCCGATCTGGCCGGTGAACTTCGTGTAGTAGCGGCCGAGGTTGTAGCCCACGTCGCCGTTCGTGTTGTACTCCACGATGTCCTGCATGATCGAGAACTGCTGAAGCGTGCCGTTGATCATGGGGTTCGCGTTGTGTGACTGCCACGTCCCGCCGGCCGGCGCCAGGTCGACCAGCGGTACGACGCCGACCCCGGTGGAACTCGGGTTCGGCGAGGTGTCGATTGCCGACGGGGCAGTGGTCCCGGTCGGCGTGCCGGGGGCGGTGCCCAGGGGTCCCGCGGCCGAGCCGCTGGACGTCGCGGACGACGGCGCGGCGCCGGCCGCGGTGGTCGTCGCGGTCGTGGTGACGAAGCTGGTCGGCCCGGGCGTGACGGTGTTCGTGCCCTTCGATCCGCCGCCGACGGACATGCCGAGGGCGCCCCCGACGATCAGCGCGACCGCCGCCGGGACGACGGTGAGCAGCTTGCCGCCGGGCGTCCGCCAGGCGTTCTTCACCTGGTCCAAAGCCCCGCCCGCACCGTCGGGGCGGTTGCCGTCCGGTCCGGCGGGGTAGCCCCAGCCGGTGCCGGGTGTTTCGTTCCGCTCGGTCATGATGTCCTCCTCTGAGATCCCGGGCCCGTTGTCGCGGTGGCACCACCGTGGCGTCGTTCTCTGACGGACGGGCCGGAGGACGGCGTGGCGCGAGGGCTGGCGGACGGCATGCTCAGCGCGATCTGCCGCAGGGCCGTATCCAGGTGCTTCGACTTTCCCCGCACCCCGGCGCGCCGGACCCGCCGAAGCCGTCCCGGCCAGTAGCCTTCGCCAAAGTTGATCTTGCTGGCACCGACTCAGGAACCGGAGACCCCACCCGATGAGATCCGCCATCCTCGGCCCCGTGCTGACCGCCGCCGCGGCCCTCGCGCTCACCGCCGCCGCCCCCGGCGCCCCCGCCCGAGCCGCCACCACCGCCTCGCCGGTCCTCGTGGCGAGCTGCACCGCGACCATCAGCGGCACCTACACCTCGCCCCTGGACCCGGGCGGCACCAACGCCCAGCAGGCCGACATGATCCAGCAGACGGGCAACGTCACCTGCGTCGACGACGCCGGCCAGCCCCTCGTCCGGGGCGCGATGACCCGCACCACGATCCTGCCGGCGGCCCAGTGCAGCGGCATCGCCTACAGCGACCCCTCGACGACCACCATCAACTGGACCGACGGCACCACCACCAGCCTCACCCTCGACCAGGCCAACGTGGTCTCAGTCCTCGGCGCCGCCTCCACCACCGGCACCGGCACCGTGACGACGAACAGCACCAAGTTCGCCGGCGACTCCATCGACGGAGCCGTCATGGGCACCGGCCCCGGCTGCGGCACCCCGGCCGGGCAGACCACGGTGAACTCGACGGTAGTGTTCACGCTCGCGCACTGAGGTGCATGAAGCGCACTGAACGCGCACGGCGATCGGCGGGGCTGCCTGGCGGCCTCGCCGACGTCGACCGGCAGGCCGCCGCTCGCGAGCCGCCACTTGCCGAACTCGCCGATGCCTGCCGCAATCAGCATCGCCCGCCGGTCGCCAGCCTGCCGCTGCCTCCCCGCGTGCCGCTGTCGTCGGCCGCCGCGCGCGAGCCGCCAGTCGTCGAGAGCGCCGTTGCCTGTCACGACCGCGCGCGCTCGCGAGCCGCTGCCTGCCGTGTGCCTCCGCCAGCGTGCCGCCCGGCCGCCAGATGTCGCCCGCCGCCGCTGATCGCCGAGCCCCCTCCCCGTCAACCCCGGTTGACAACCCGCCATCCGTCAACCTACATTGACACCATGACCGAAGCAACAGATCTGGCTGCCGCAGCCGGCAGCACCGACCCGCGCGAAGGCCTCCGCGCGGTGGCGGCGTTGGGCCGGTTGCTCGAATCGCTGGAGTCGCTCCAGGTGCACCACGCCCGGGCGAAGGGCTGGTCGTGGCAGGAGATCGCCGATGAGCTCGGCGTCAGTAAGCAGGCTGTGCACAAGAAGCATGCGGGGCGGGCGCAGGGTGCGTCTGTGCCGGTGTCCGGACGGGAGTTGTGATGTTCGAACGGTTCACGGGTGAGGCGCGGGCGACTGTCGTCGTCGCTCAGGACTCGGCGCGCGTCCTGGGGGATCGCCGCATAGGGACCGAGCACGTGCTGCTCGGGCTCGTGCAGGGTGCCGACAGTGTGGCGGCGCGGGTGCTCGCCGGGGTCGGGGTCACGCGGGAACGCGTCCTCGCCGACATCGAGCGGATCGAGCAGGGGCGGCAGGAGCCGGAGCGCGATCTGGTCGAGAAGGACGCCGCGGCGCTGCGCACGATCGGGATCGATCTCGACGCGGTGCGCGCCGCCGTCGAGGAGTCGTTCGGACCCGGCGCGCTGGAAGGCGGTGCCGCGCACCGTGACGGAAGTCAGGTCCCGTGGTGGCGTCGGCGGCACGGTAAGGAATCGCAGACCCGGAACACCGGCTCACCAAGCGGCCACATTCCCTTCTCGCCGCGCGCCAAAAAGGTCCTGGAACTCTCGCTCCGCGAAGCCATGGCCCTGAAGCACGGCTACATCGGGACCGAGCACCTCCTGCTGGGCCTGATCCGCGAAGGCCAAGGCCTGGCGGCCCGGATCCTCACCGAGGAAGGCGTACGACTGGAGCACCTGCGCGAACTCGTCCTGGAGGAGCTTCAGCGAGCTGCTTGACAAGCTGCTGAGAAGGTCGCAGAAAGAACTCTCAAGCCGACCGGGCCTGCTTCATCAAAGTCTTCCCGAAGTCCCACATCATCCCCGTCCCCTTATGCGCGTCCTCCATGACATCCGCAAAAGCGGCCAGAAACTCCTCGACCTCGCGCTCCCCAATGGTCAGCGGCGGCAGCAGCTTCACCACCTCCAGGTAGTCTCCCGACACCTGCGTCAGAATCCGGTGCCGCCGATACAGCGCCATCACGATCATCTGCGCGAACAACCCCTTGCGGGCCGCCTGCAGCATCGACCACCCGGCCTTCAGCCGCAGCGACGAAGCCTTCCCGAACTCGATCCCGATCATCAGTCCGCGCCCCCGCACGTCCGCGAGCATCTCGTATCGTCCGATCATCTCCCGCAGCCCCGTCATGAGCTGGTCCCCGGCCCGCGCGGCGTTCGCCGTCAGCTCCTCGTCCTCCAACACCGACAAGGTGGCGAGCGCCGCGGTCATGGCCATCCCCATCGACCCGAACGTGGAATCGTGCACCAGCACCCGGTCCATCGAGGAGTAGACCTTCTGGAAGATCCATTCCTTCCCGAGCGTCGCGCCGACCGGCACGAACCCGCCGGACAGCGTCTTGGCGACCGTCACGAGGTCCGGCTCCAGCCCCTCGCTCTCATACGCGAAGAACGTCCCCGTCCGCCCCAGCCCGGTCTGCACCTCGTCGCAGATCAGCAGCGCCTTGTACTTCCGCACCAGCTCCCGGGCCCGCACCAGATAGCCGGCCGGCGGCAGGAACACCCCCTTGCCCTGAATCGGCTCCACGATGAAGGCGGCGACATCGCCCTTGCGAAGCTCCGCCTCCAACGCCCCCAGATCCCCGAACGCCACCGCCGCCCCGGGCAGCAGCGGCCCGAACCCGTCCCGGAACTCCCGGGCCCCGTTCACCGACAACGACCCGGCCGTCAGCCCGTGGAACGCATGGTCGGCATACAGCACCCGCGCCTTCCCGGTCGCACACCGCGCGAACTTCAACGCGGTCTCGACCGCCTCCGTCCCGCTGTTCGCGAAATACGCGCGCTCCATCCCCGGCGCCTTGCCCACCAACTGCTCGGCCAGCACCCCGGCCGGCAGCGCGCAGTCGAACTGCACGAGGTCCGCGAACCCCGTGTCCAGGTACTGATGCAACGCCTGCCGCACCACCGGATGGTCGCGCCCGAGCCCGAACACCCCGAACCCGCTGAGGAAGTCCAGGTACCGCTGCCCGTCGGCACCCACCAGGAAAGCGCCCTCGGCCTGCTCGTAGACGGTGTCGAAGCCGATCGTCCGCAGCATCCGGGCCAGCTGGGGGTTGCCGTATTTGGCGTGCAGCCCGTATCCCTCGCCTCGGCGCGCGGCGAGTAGTTCGGCGAGGTCGAATCTCATGTCACGAGTTTCGCGCACGGAAGTCCCTTAGCGGACGTTCAACACGATTTACCCGGAACGGCACCCCGTCGTCGCGAAGAATGAAGATCCTATTCCGAACCCGACGACGAGACGGTAGCGTGCGAGTCGTGACACCGGGTCCCTTTCGAAGGAGTCTGCGACGCGGTCGGCGCGAGACCGAGCCCCAGGACGTCTGGGCGGCGGTCGACGGCATGCCGGGCGTCGTGCTCACCGTGCCGTCCCCGGAGATGTTCGTGATGATCGACGGCCTCGCCGTCCGCGCGACACCGGAGCCCGGCACAGCACTGCCCGGACCCGGCGACACCGTGCAGATCCGCCATGAGGTTGACGCCGCCCCCAACACCGCCCGCCTGGTGGCCGCATGACCGCCGACCCCTCCACCTTCGCCCGCCACGGCTACCACGAGCGCATCCCCCTGGTCCTCGTCCTGGACACCTCCGCCTCGATGGGCCGCCCGGCGAACGCGCCCCGCATCGTCCAGCTCAAGGACGCACTGTCCCGGCTCCTCGCCGGCCTGCGCGCCGACCCCGCGCACGCGGCGCGCGTCGACGTCGCCTTCGTCCTGTTCGCCTCCAGCATCGAGGAGCCCGGCCGCGGTTTCCGCCCGGTCGGCGACGTCGTGGTGCCGCCGCTGACCGCCGGCGGCCACTCCGTCATGCTGCCCGCGATCTGGCGCGCGCTGCGCATCGGCGAGGACCATCGCAGTGCCCTGGTGAGCGCGAACGTCCTGTGCCGCCACCCGGTCGTCTGCCTGATCACCGACGGCGCGCCCACCGACGGCAACGGCGAGTTGCAGACCGAACGGGACTGCGCGCTCGTCGCGAAGGAGCTCCGCGTGGCCGAGGCGAACGGCAGCCGGTTCGTCGCGGTCGGCGTCGGCGGCGCCGACCTGGACCTGCTCGCGACGCTGGCGCCGAAGTCGCATTTCGCGGTCGGCGACTTCGACATCGGACGCGTCGTGGACATCATCACCGCCAGCGTCGAGATGCGCGCCACCGGCGGCAACCCCGACGCCGACTACGGCCTGCTGGAGAAGCTGAAGAAGATCCAGGACCTGGAGAACGGGATGTGAGGCCCTGGGGCCCGGTAGCCGGTTGGACCCAGACCGGCACATCTCACGTGGCGCGCGGCCGACCGGCCCAGGACGCCTTCCTCATCCGCCAGGCGCAGGACGGAAACGACGCGCAGGACGGCGACGGCAACGCCCCGCTCGTGATCGCCGTAGCCGACGGCGTCGGATCCCGGCACCGCAGCGCCCTCGGCGCGCACCTCGCCGTGGACGTCGCCTGCCGGCTTCTGGCCCGCGGCGTGCCCGACCCGACGGCGTCGGCGGCGATCTGGACCGACTGGATACGTGCGGCAGCCACCTCGATCACCGACGAACTCCACCGCTGTGTCATGGCCCTGACACCCGACTCTGATCCCGCCGAACTGTCGACCACCATGGCCGCAGCGGTGCTGCACGGATCCTGGGCCGGCTTCGTCGCCATCGGCGACTGCTTCGGCGCGGTGCAGACCTCCCCGGCCACCTCCACCTCGCCGACCTGGCACCTGGTCCTGCCGCCGACCGCGTCGACCCGCGCCTTCGCCCTCTGGGACCCCGACCTGACCGCGGTCCTCCTCGCCACCGACGGCTGCATGGCTCTGGCCCTGGAACGCCCCGAAACGCTCGGACTCCCCGCCACCGCCGGTCCACAGCCCGCCCCCGCGTTCTTCGACGAAGTCGCCCGCGGGATCCGCGCCTACGACGGCTCCGCAGCCCTCGCCGACCTGCTCCGCACCGGCGCACCCGGCCGCTCCGCCGACGACATCACCATCGTCTGTGCCCTGATCGCCCACGCCACCCCGGGCGCCGACACCACCCCGGCCGACGGGCACTGACCGTGCCGATCGACGTCGTCACCGCGGACGGCCGCGCCCTGACCCTCACCGAGCGCGTCGGCGTCGGCGCGCAGGGCGGTGTCTTCCGGGTCGCCGGATCCTCGCTGCTCGCCAAGCTGATCATCGGTGCCGACGACACCTCGCCGACGGCCCGCAAGCTGGACCGCATGGTCCGCCACAGCCGCGCCCCGCGCACCGTGAAACTCCTCGGCGGAACCGGAGCCGAGACACCGCCGCGCGCCGCCTGGCCGCTGGTCCGCATCGCCACTCGCGACGGCAGCGTCGTCGGCTTCCTCATGACCGACCTGACCGCCTGGTACCACTCCTTCGACGTCTTCTTCTCCCCGCGGTCCCGCCACGCCGCCTTCCCCGGCATCACCTGGGCGCTCGCCGTCGCCGCCGCGCGCGACCTGAGCGCCCTGGTGGCGGACCTGCACGCCGAGAACTACGTCATCGGCGACCTCAAAGCCGGGAACCTGTGGCTGGACACCGCCGGCCGGGTCGCGATCAGCGACGCCGACTCCTTCCAGTTCACCGACGGCGAAGCGTTCTTCGCCTGCCGCGTGCGCTCCGACGGCTACATCGCCCCCGAACTGACCGCGTCGCCCGACCGCCTGCCCGACGAGCACACCGACACCTTCGCCCTCGGCGTCCTGGTGCACCAGCTGCTGATGTGCGGCGCGCACCCCTTCGCCGGCGTCGGCCCGGACGGCGACTACCGGGGCCTCGACGACAACGCCGCGCGCCGCCGCACCCGCCTGCTCGACCCGGCGTCGGTACGCGTCGCGCCGGGCACCCCTCCGCTGTCAGCGCTGCCCCGACCGGTTCGCGACCTGCTGAAGCGCTGCTTCGACCCCGGCCGCGGCGGCCCGCGATCACGGCCGACCGCCCGGGAATGGTTCGACACTCTGTCCGCCTGCGCCGCCCCACGTGCGCTCAAGCGGTGCTCGGTCATCGCCACCCATTGCTATCCGTCAGATATCCCGTGGTGCCCTTGGTGCGATGTGCGCAAGATCGGTGTGGACTGCTTTCCGCAGTGAACCGTGCCCTGATCACGCGGAACATCCGCGAGGGGAATCAGAACGCAGATAAGATCTCGGCGCGACGACGTCAGTCGATGGGGAGGGGCGGACCATGAGTGGATCCCCGAAATACAGTGTCGTGACATACAACCCGCGCGCGATCGAGCGGGCCGCGCAGGCGCGTGCCCGCCGGGAGCAGGCGCGCCGAGATCAGGAACGGCGTCGGCAGGAGCGGGAGCGGGAGCGCGTCGAGCGGCTGACCGCCGCGGCGCGGGAGGCGGCCCGCGCCGCGCTCGCGCCGTGCCGGGCGTCGGCCGACGAGCTGCGCACGACCGTGAGCGCCGGCTTCGAGAGCAACCTGCGCGTCTTGGACGAGCGGATCAAGACCCTGACAGGGCGCATCGGCACCGCGACGCTCGCCGAACAGCACGACATCGTCCAGAAGGCCGGGCAGGTGCGGCGGGAACTGTCCGATCTGCGGGTGCAAATGGCGGTCGCCGAAGGCGTCGCGAAGCGGACGGAAGTGGTCGGCACGCTGCGCGCGGCGCTGAACGCCGCCGATCTGAACCACGACGCTGAGGCCGCCACGCAGATCAGCCGGGCGCGCGAAGAGCTCGACCGGCTCCAGGACACGGTCGCCGGGGCCGACGGCTTCGCCTTCGACGTCCGGCGGGGCACGGCCGAGGCCGCCGTGAACCGCGCGCTGCTCGCCGCCGCCGGCGCGGCCGAGCGCGAGCGGACCGAGAAGCGCGAACGCGGCGAGGCCCAGGCGCGCCTGGCCGCCATGACCGAGCGCGTCGAGACCGCGGTGTCCGACGCCGTCGGCTTCGCGGCGGACGACATCGGCGAACCGCTGCACGCGGCGCTCGCCGCGGTCCGCGAGGCGCTGCTCAGCGGCCCGGCGTCCCGGGCCACGGCGCTGCTCGACGATCTGGAGCGCCGGACCGCCGAGACCGAGGCACGACTGGACGAGCTGGCGGTGGCCGCCGAGCAGCGGCTGGCGCTGGCCGACGTCCTCAAGGGCGCGATGGCCGGCCAGGGCCTGCTGTATCTCGGCGGCCAGGACCACGGCAGCAGCCTGACGATGAACTTCCAGCGCTCGAACGGCGCGGTGTACTGGACCCACATCGAGGACAGCGGTCCCGGGGGCGGCGGCGCCGTCCTGACCTACCGCATCGCCGGCGAGCCCGACGTCGCGGAGGAGTCCGAGATCGCCGTGACCGCCGACCGGGTCTGCGACGCCACCGCCGCCCTGCTGGACCGGGTGCACGGGGACCTGAGCGAGGACTACCGCGCCGGTCAGCTGTTCTGGTCGGGGCAGCCCAAGCAGCCGGGCCCTGATTCGGTCGAGCAGGAACTGCCGGTCTCCGAAGAGGTGGTCGAGGACCAGGAGGTGGGGAAGCCTGCGAAGAAGCCCGCCAAGAAGCATGCCGGTCCGCCCCAGCAGGCTAAGCAGCGTGAGCGGGGGGCGTAGTCAGTGACCGACCAGAGTGCTGACATACAGACCGGCACGGCCGGATCCGCGGGTGCCGTCACCGCCAAGTCCACGGGAGAGCTGCCGCTGTGGGCTGTCGTCCTGGGCTGGGAGCTGCGCCGCGGCCGACAGGTGATCCTGCACGGCGAGGTCAACGACCGGTACTGGCTCTGGGGGCGGCCTGCCAGCTTCCAGGCTGTGCTCGCCGAATACTTGGAGATCACCGGTGCGGAGGTCGTCGTCTGGTGGGATCCGCTCGACGGGATGACGTTCCCCATCCCCGGACACCACGAGCGCTTCGCCGAGCTGCTGCTCAACCTCGGCCGGGCCGACGTCGGCACGAGCGGCGAGCACCACGGCGACGACGAGCGGGCGCTCCCGCAGGAGAACCAGAACCCGCAGAATCCCTACCAGCAGGACCCCGATCAACAGGACCCTGACACCGAGCAACCCGCACGCCCCGGCTCTCGCCGAGCAGCCTCGGAGCGCGCGGGTCGGCGGGTGCTGGCCCCGCGCGGGTCGCGCGCGGCGCTGCCCTCGGACATCAACGAGGCGCTCGACCTCGCTCGGCGTGTCGCGGCCAGCCCGCTGGCGGCTACGGCGTTCGTCTTCCAGGACCTTGACGCCGCGCTGCCGACCGGCGATCCGACCAGCGCGGAGGGCTATCTGCGGCTGCGCGCCGCGATGGACGGTGCCGTGGCCCCGCTCCAGGCGGCGGGCAAGGAGCCGTTCCGGCGCAACGCCGTGCTCGCCGTGACCGGGAACCTGGCCCGGCTGCCGGACTGGCTGAACACCGAGGACCCGCGCATCGTCCCGCTGCGCGTCAACCGGCCGGACCAGGACGAGCGGCGGTGGTGGCTGGACCAGCTGCGGTCCGGGCTGCACGGCGTCGATCCCGGCACCGACCTGGAACCGCTGGTCCGCGCCACCGACGGCCTGGCCGGCTGGGAGCTCGACGCCCTGGTCCGCACCTCGATGCTGCGCGGCATCCCGGCCGACCACCCGGCCAAGCTGTTGAACGAGCTGCGTTTCAACGTCCGGACCAATCCCTGGGAGAAGCTGGACCGCGGTGTCATCGCCAATAGCGCGCAGGCGCTCAGCGCGCAGGTCATCGGCCAGCAGGCGGCCGTCACGGCGGTCGCGGACGCGCTGAACACCGCGTACGCGGGTGTCGAGTTCGGCAGCTCCGGCACGGCCCGGCCGCGCGGCGTGTTCTTCTTCGTCGGGCCGACCGGCGTCGGCAAGACCGAGCTGGCCAAGGCCGTCACCCGGCTGCTGTTCGGCGACGAGGCGGCGTTCGCACGCTTCGACATGAGCGAGTACCGCGAGGAGCACGCGGCGGAGCGGCTGGCCGGCGCGCCGCCCGGATACGTCGGCTACGAGCAGGGCGGCGAGCTGACCCGGCGGGTTCAGGAACGGCCTTTCAGCGTCCTGCTGTTCGACGAGATCGAGAAGGCGCATCCGGTCGTCCTCGACAAGTTCTTGCAGATCATCGAGGACGGCCGGCTCACCGACGGCCGCGGCCAGACCGCCTACTTCTCCCAGACGCTGGTCATCTTCACCTCCAACACCGGCGCCGACGCGATGTGGGACCTGGTCCGGGGTGCCGCCGACGACCTGCCGTACGAGCGGATACAAGAACACTTCATGCGCGAGGTGGAGGCCGCGTTCCAGGCCATGCACCGGCCGGAGATCTTCGGCCGGCTCAAGCCCGGCGTCGTGGTGTTCGACTTGTTGCGCTCGCAGTACGTCACCGGCATCACCAACCGGCTGCTGGACCAGCTGGCCGGGTCGGCGCTGGAGGACCGCAAGATCGTGCTCGACCTGGACCGGCGGGGCCTGTGCGCGTGGGTGCTAGCCCGGATGCAGCTGCCGGAGAACGCCCGGTACGGCGGTCGGCAGATCCGCAACGAGCTGGAGGGTCTGCGCGTCGCGCTCGCCGGGTACGTCGTCGAGGCGAACCCGGCGGAGGGCAGCAGGCTGCGGGTGGGCGTCGACGCCCACGGCGGGTTCGAGATCTTCGCCGTGCCCGCGATCGGCGGCGCGGACCCGATCGGCACCCCGACCACGACGAACAGCACGACGAACGGCACCGCGGGCTGGAACGCGGACTGGAACCCTGACGGGAGAGGCGTATGACGGTGTTCGGCATCGACCTCGGACGGAGCCAGGCGTGCATCGCCTGGCTCCCGGCCGGAGCCGACGCGCCGGGCTCGGCGGCGATCCCGCCGGCGGTCCGTTTCGCCGGTCCGGACGAGGTCCTGGTCGGAGAACCGGCGCTGGCTGCGCCGCCGGGCGAGTCAGGACCCTTCATTCCCTCGGTGTACGACCTGCTGGCCCGGTCCGCCGACGTCCTCGACGCCGACGTGCAGGCCTTCGAGCGCACGTATTCGCCGGAGTGGGTGGCGGCCCGGGTGCTGTCCGAGCTCGCCGACCGGGCCCGCGCCGCGACCGGCGGCGCGGTGCGCGACGTGGTCCTGGCCACGCCGGTCGAGCTCGGCGTGGCGCCGATCGCCGCGCAGCGCCGGGCCGCCGACGAGGCCGGCCTGGCGGTCCGGGGCACCGTGCTCGCGCCGATCGCCGTCTGCATGCACTACGAGGCGATCGGCGAAGGCCTGGCCCAGAACCTCGTGGTCTGCATCGTGGACGCGGCGGGGCCGCAGATCTGCGCGTTGCGGGTCCGCGAGTACCTGGTCGATGTCGTGCGTGTGCCGCAGACCGCCGAGAACTTGATCGACGCGGTCCGCGCTGCCGGTGCGACGGTTGGCGGGGCGGTCCTGGACGACCTGGACGCCGTCCTGCTCGCCGGGGCCGATGCGACACCCGACCTCGCGGCGCAGCTGCACGAGGCGCTGGGGATCCCGGTCCGCTGCGACGAGCCCGCAGCGGCGGTCGCGGCCGGCGCGGCGCGTTCGGCGGACTTCGGATTCCTGCGCGTCAACACCTCCGGGACGGCGTCGACGCCGAGCCCGGGCCCGCGCTCCGGCCCGATCCCCGGCCCAAGGCAGTCGCCGTTCGCCACCACTCCCGAGCGAGAAGACCCCGAACCCGCGCCCCGGCAGCCGCAGCCGAACCCGACGGCCGATGAGCACATCAGGCCCCGGACTCAGCCTCCTTCCACACCACCGACCTCGGGCCGCGCCTCGACCGCGAACACGAACACGAACACGACCACAAACGCGACCACGACCACCGACCCGGGCCCCACCACCCCGCCACCGCGGACCCCCTCCGAACCGCCCACCGGACACGTCCCCCGAACCCACGCCGCCGCCCCCGCCGGCCCCGACGCCGCCTACCCGCAGCCGGTGGCCGCGCTGACCGCCGAGCGCCGCGAAGACCACGCCCTGCTGACCTGGATCTGGCCGTCGGACTGTGTCATCTCCGTCGTCCGCTGGCAGATCGGCAGCGGCGTCGACGCCCGGCGCGGCGAGACCGAGTGCACGCGCCGCGTCTACGAGCACGAAGGCGGCTTCCAACTGCGGATCGGCCCGACCGAGAGCCTGTTCACCGTCGAGGCCCTGGTCCCCGGCTCCAGTCCCGAGCCCGGCCCGCCCTCCTCGGTCGGGCTGGCCGCCCTGCCGCCGGCGATCCGGTACGTCCCGGCGGTCCAGGGACGCGGCAGCCGCCGCACCGGACAGGTGACGCTGACCAGCGACACCGACTGCACGTTCCCGGCCATCGACGTGGTGCTCGCCCGGGGCCACTACCTTCCCCGCGGCGCGCACGAAGGCGAAGTCGTGTACCGCATAGCCGGCGCGCACCTGTCGCCGAGGACGCCGCTGACCGTCCAGTTCCCGCTGGCGGGGCACCGCGGGCCGTTCTGGCTCGTGTGCTTCACCGCCGACCCGGCGGAGGCGTCGGTGGAGTTGCTGCCCGAATCGCTGCACCGGCTGAAGGTGGGATGACCATGAGGATGTCGCTGCCCAACAAGCTGCCCAGCGCGCTGTCGTCCAAGAAGCTGATCTGCCCCTACTGCTACGAGCAGTTCCCGATCCGGGACATCCTCTTCCGCTGCAACACCCGCACCGGCCGCACCGGCCGGCGCTGCGTGGCCAAGACCGACGGCATCCTGGAGGAGCGCACCGGCAACGGACGCGAGCTCGGCCCGGTGTTCGCCGCCGACGGCCGCCAGACCACCGCGTCCTGCCCCGACTGCACCAGCGAGACCCGCTACCGCGTCTGCCCGGTCTGCCACAGCCAGCTCCCGACCCAGTTCGGCCTGGTCGACAACCTGCTGATCGCGATGGTCGGCTCCAAGGAGTCCGGCAAGACCGTCTACATGACGGTGCTGCTGCACGAGGTGATGAACCGCGTCGGTGCGCGGCTCGACGCCTCGCTTATGGCAGGGGACGAACACACCCTGAGCCGGTTCCGCCGCAACTACGAGGACAACCTCTACGAGGACCACCGGCTGCCGCCGGGCACCGTGTCGGCGAGCACCAACGACAACCGCGTGGACCCGTTGGTGTTCCGGCTCAGCGTCAGCGCGCAGGGTCCGCTGCGCCGAGCCCCCGTGCACACGCTGCTGTCGTTCTTCGACGCCGCCGGCGAAGACCTCACCTCGCAGGACAGCGTCGACCTCAACACCCGCTACCTCGCCAACGCCGACGGCGTCCTGCTGCTCCTCGATCCGCTCCAGATGCCCGGCGCACGGCGTGAAGCAGCTCCCGGCACCCGGATGCCCAGCGCGCAGTACGACACCTCAGTCGGCGTCCTGACCCGCATCACCGACATGCTCCTGTCCCAGCCCGGGGCGGCCAAGAAGGGACGCATCGACGTCCCGGTCGCGGTCGTCTTCCCCAAGATGGACGTCTTCCGGCACCGCCTGCGGCGCGGCAGCCCGCTGACCGTCGAGCCGCCGGCCGGCGAGAAGTTCGACGTCGCCGACAGCCTCGACGTCCACACCGAGATGACGAGCCTGCTGCGGGACTGGGACGGGGTCCAGATCGACCAGCTCATGCGCAACACCTACCGGCGCTACCGCTACTTCGGGGTGTCCGCGCTCGGCGCCAACCCGACGCAGAACGCCGAAGTGGCCGCGACCGGCATCCAGCCCTACCGCGTGGCGGACCCGTTCGTCTGGCTGCTGAGCGAGTTCGGCGCCGTCGGCCGCGAGGGAAGCGGGTGACGTGGCCCTCGAACAGCTCTACTACACCTCCTGCGAACGGGGGCTGACCGGCTTCGCGGGCTACCAGTTCAACGCGGTGAGCCCCGGGGCCTCGGCCGAGACCCAGCGCGAGGTGCTGTCGCAGATCGCTTACAAACCGCCGCGCTCGCAGATGTTCCCGGCCGAGGCCGACGAACTCGCGCGATGCCCGGTGAACCTGTGCTTCCGGCCCGGGACACCCACGCTCCTGGCCAACGTCGAATACGTCGGCCAGGACTTCTCCAAGCGCTTCGGCAACTACTTCGCGCACACCTTCGCCGCCGACTCGATCGACGACCTCGCCGAAGCCCTCGGGCCGCTGCTGCCGATCGAGCTGTGGCGCGCGCCGGTGTGGGCCGCGGTCCAGGCCGACGGTACAGAGCTGCCGCGCTTCTCCGGGCAGCTGCCGCGCGGCCTGGTGAGTCCGGCCTCGGTCCGCGACTTCCTGGCCGGTCATCCCCTGGGCGACCGCTTGGACGTGGCGCTGTCGGCGCTGTTGTCGGCGGCCGCAGCGGCGGTTGAGGGCCGGTCCCGGCCGGTGCTGCTCGTCGAGTCGGACTCCGACCGCGCGGCGCAGTGGATCGCGGCGGTGTCGTATCTGCTGCCGCCGCGCGCCGGGGCGGCACTGGCGTTCGCCACCTACCGCGCGGACCCGTCGGCCAGCCGCCTCCATCTGATCGGCACGGTGCCCGAGACGATCGCCGATCTGCCGTTGGACGTCATCGACTCCTTCGTGGTCTTCGACATGGCCGCCGGGTCCGTCGCCGAAGTCGCGGTTCACCCGCTGGCGGAGTTGGCGGTCCGGGTCGGGGTGTCCAAGGCGCGGGCGCTGTGGCAGACCGCCGGCACCCTCGCCGCCCCCGACAGCTTCAGCCTGGACGCCTGGTTCGGGCCGGTCGCCGCCGCGGCGGCGCTGGGCCGGGTCCAGCTCACCGTCGCCGAGGCCGACCGGGCGGTGGCGTGGGCGACCGACGCGGCGCTGGACCCGGCGGCGCTGGCCGAGCTGGCCATGGTCCTGCACGACCAGCCCGCGCGCCGCGACCACCACCTCCCGGCGCTGGTGGAGCTGGCCCGGCGCGGCGGCGACCAGGCGCTGTGCGACGAGATCCGGTTCGAGCAGATCGATGCCGAACTGGCCCGGGTCCGCGCCGCCGACACCGAGGACTCCGCCGCGATCCGCATCGAGTCGCCGACCATCCGGCGGCGCGCGGCGGGCCGGCTGCGGGAACTGCTCGACGTCGCCACGGCCGTCGAGGCACTCCGGCTGCTGCACTGGGCCCGGCGGGCCGGACTGGAGCCGGAGCTGGACCAGGTGTTCCTGTTCGGGTTCGGCAAACGCGCCCTGGTGTCGGCGGCGTCGGCGGCGTCGTCGGCGGCCGGCGGAAAACAAGGCGCCGCCCCGGGATCCCTGCACACCGCGCTCCGGGAGTGGCCGGCGATCCGCCGGGGCTTCGTCGCGGAGCTGGCGACCCTCGCCGGCGAACAGCCGGAGGAAGCGGACCAACTGCTCGACGGGCCGATAGGGGAGTTCCTGGCGGGCGCCGACTTCGACGACGACCTGAAGGAGTACCAACAGCTCCGGGAGTCCGTGCTGATCGCCCGAGCCAGGCGGCAGCCGGTGTTCCGGGTCGAGGTGCTGCTGCGGATCCTGAAGCGGCGCGGGCAGGAGCTGCCGGATCCGGCGCTGCTCAAGCGGTTGTGGCAGACCTGGCAGTGGACCAAGGAGGACATGTGCGCCGTCGCCGCGAAGGTCCCGGTGCGCCGGCTGGACGACGACGAGGTCGCCATCTGGTTCCTGAACACGCTCAAGACGGCGTCCGAGAACGACGATCTCGAATGGTACGTGCAGATCGGCGGTGATCTGCTGGCCTCCCCGGCGGGAGGGCGCCTGACCAAGTCGCGCGCCCCGCTGGACGAGGCGCTCCAGTTCGCCAACGTCTGTGGCGCGGTCAAGACCTTCGAGCAGTTGGGGCAGGTCGTCGGCGGCTTCTCGTCGAACAGCCTGGTGATCAAGCTGATCGCCCGGCGCTATCTGTTGTGGCTGCTCATGCGGCGCGAATGGGAGCCCAGGCAAGTTCGCACGGTGCTGGAACGGGTTCCTCCGAGCATCGTGAACGACTTCCTGGGACGCCTCAGGACCGGGCGGGGCGATCAGAGCGCGGCCTATCTCAAGCGCGTCGCAGGGGTCTACCTCCGCTTCGCCAACATGTATGAGGACAGCGCACGCGCCGAGATGCTCGCGCCGCTCGTGGACATCGTCAGGGGCCTGAAGAAGGCCGATTGGGACGAGCTGCGGAACCTCGTGGAGATCAGCGATCCGCTGCTCACCGACGAGTTCCACAGTTTCGAGACCAGGTACCGGAAGCTGCGGTTCGGCGGCAGCTTCCGCCGAGGGGGGTGACGGAAAGTGGAGGAACTGTTCTTCCTCATTGTGATTCTGGCGGGCGTCGCGCTGTACTGCTTCGCTCTGATTTTCTTCGTGATCGTCGCCGGACCGTTCGTGGTCCTCGGCACGGCGGCGGTGTTCGTCATCACGGCCGTGGCCGGCTATGCCCGGATCCTGATACGGACGATGTCAAACCCGGATCCAGTGCGGCGCGACCCGCGCGGGTTCCCGCCGGACCGGGAACCGGAGCAGGCCTATCGGCAGTACTTCTTCGGCCCCGCGCTGTTCGACCTGCGGCGGATCCTCAGGCAGGGGCAGGCCGGCGGCATCAGGTTGTTCCAGGACTGGGGCGCGTCGATCACGGGGCGCTTCATCACCAGCCCGGGGTTCTCGCCGTTGATGGCCCGGCCGATCGGCTTGGTGCTCTGGGCCGGCCTGATCGTCGGCGGGTTGGGTGCCGCGGTCCTGCTCGCCGTGGTCGCGCTCCTGCACGCGCTGACGATCGGCATCGCGCAGCTGGTGGCCCGGGCCGCGATCGGCGTGCTCCGCGGCGTCGACACCGCGTTGCTGGCCGTCAAGGGGATCAAGGGCATGACGTGCCCGCACTGCTACCGGAAGATCGACTACCCCTCGTACAGCTGCGATGCCCCCGACTGCGCGCGCCGGCACCGGGACGTGCGTCCCGGGCGCTACGGCGTGCTGCGCCGGCGCTGCGCGTGCGGCGCCCGGCTGCCGACGCTGCTGCTCCTCGGGAGCCACCAGCTGCCGGCGTTCTGTCCGGAACCGGAGTGTGGGAGGGCCATGAGTGACGAGACCGGGCGTCGCCGCGAGCAGATCGTGCCGCTGTTCGGCGCCCGCGCCGCCGGCAAGACCCAGCTGATGGCGGCCATCATGATGCGGCTGATGCGCGAGGCCGACCGCGACCGGATCCCGGCCCGGCTCGCCGACGACGAGACCAGCCGCGCCTACCGGGTGCTCACGGAGATCCTGCAGGAGGCCGGGCACGTCACCGGCACCGGGCCGGAACTGCCGCGGGCCCGGTCCATCTATCTCGGCAGCGGACGCTCCGAGCGGCTCATCCACCTCTTCGACGCGGCCGGCGAACGGTTCACCACCGTCGACCGGACCGACGAGCTGGAGTACTTCCGCGCGGCGCGCTCGCTGTTGTTCGTGCTGGACCCGCTGTCGGTGCCGGCGTTCCGGGAGACGCTGCGGCCGCAGGCGCGCGACACGCTGGACTGGTCGCTGGCCTCGAAGGAGCCGCCGGGGCTGGTGTTCGACCAGGCCGTGCAGACCCTGATCCAGATGGGCGCGCCGACCAAGAGGACCCGGCTGGCCGTCGCGGTGAGCAAGTTCGACCTCTTCGACGGCCTCGGCACGGCCCCGCCTCGGACCTCGGACTCGGCCGCGTGCGAACGCTGGCTCACCGAGGAACTGGGCCTGGGTAACCTGATCCGCGCGATGCGGCACGAGTTCGGCGAGGTCCGCTTCTCCTTCACCGCGGCGGTCCTCACCGCCGACGGCGAGGTCGATCCCACGATCGCCACCCTGAGCTCCTGGCTGCTCGGCGGCGAGCGGCTGCCCCGGCAACTCAGGAAGCTGACGGCGGCGCGGCCCCGAGCCGAACCCAGCGCCCCATGATGACGCGGCGCCAGTGCCGGGGCGGGCCAGTCCGGCCGCCCCGCTACTCCGGACTCAGAACCACACCCTCGCCGCGCACCGCGTCCTCGAAGGACTTCCGGAACCCCGGCACCGGCGGTACCCCGACGAACGTCACGGAGTCGGCCTCGACGTGGAACTCGATCCCGGCGGACGTGTCGGGATCGGGCAGCACGTGCCGTCCGCTGAGCAGGTGCACCCGCTGGTTGTCCGAGCCGCGCCAGGCCAGATCGGCATGCCGGGCCCGCACGTACGGCCCGTCGACGAGGATGTCGAGCCGCTCCAGGAGCGCGCGCTGGCCAGCGTCGCCGTGCCGGGTCAGGTGGTCGAGCGTGAACCCGCTGTAGGCCAGCACCGACCAGTCGCGCCCGGCCCGGATCAGGTCCACCACCTCGGCGAGCGCCGCGGCCTGCGCCATCGGCTCACCGCCGGAGAAGGTGACGCCGGTGACCTCCGCCGGCAGGGCACTGATCTGCTCGGCCAGCGCCTCAACCGTGGTCCGGATCCCGCCGTCGAAGTCCAGGTCCTCGACCGCGATGCAGCCCGGACAACGCAGCGGGCAGCCCCGGACCCACACCACGGCGCGGACGCCGGGCCCGAGCGTTCGGACCGGGCTGGCGAAGCGGCTGATGGACAGTTCGGTTCCGCTCACGGCAGACCTCCGGGGTTCCACGGCGACTCAACGTACTGGCTTTGTGCGATTTCTGACGGAGAGGGTGGGGATCATGGCCGACTCTGCGGGAACTGGCCGACGTCTACGAGCAGACCAAGGACCGCGCGGTACTCGAAGAAGCCATCGAACTGCTGCGGGTATCGGCGACGGCTCTCTGCACCAAGGCGCGTGACCGCTGAGAACCACCAGCCGCTGCGCAGGATCTGCGTCATCGACCCCGGTACACCAATGCCGTCCAGTCGTCGCCGGCCGCATCCGTCGTCTCGAACCGCGATGCCAGCAACGGCGGCAGTGCGGCGAGATCGGGCTCGCGCAGCTGCCGGCGAACCGCACGCACGGCCGCCGCCGGCGCGCGGCCGACGTCGGCCAGCTCCGTGTGCAGCAGGAAGTAGGCCACCGCGGCGAAGTCCTCCGGCACCGGCCGCCGCCACCCGACGACCCCGGTGAATCCCGCGGTGAGCAGGATGTCCGCCAACGGCTGGAAGTGATCCGGCGGCAGGATCGCCAGCCCGCCGCGTTCCACCCGGACATCGCTCAGGTCCAGTTCGGAGGAGTCGGCCAGCTCCAACGTGCCGGCCTCCGTCACCCCGCACGCGAGGTGCAGCACCGACGCCTCCAACCGGGAACGGACCTGCGCGGCCGTCCCCGCACCGTCCGCGGCCTCGATCAGGCCGCCGAGCCCGACGGAGTGCGGATAGAAGCTGCGCCGCAGCAGCATCGTCTCCACGGCGGTCGGCATCCGGTCGCCGCGCGGGTTCGCGACGAAGACGGGCTCCTCCGCGACCGGGCGGACCTTGCGCTGCGACAGGGTTCTGAGTTGCGACAGCGAAGCGACGTAGGACACCGTCACATCGTCCGCAGACGCCGACGGCTGGGATTCCTGCGGGGATCCGCCGTCGACGACCACCAGCGTCCGGGCCGTGCCCGGCTCGCCGGCCGGCTCGAACCGGCTCTCGGCCGCGTTCCAACGCCGCGAATCGGCCGGTCCCGGCAGGTCGACCGCCTCGGCGCCGACGGACTGGAGCAGCGCCGTGAGGCCTCCGAGCCGGGAACCGATGACTTTCAGCGTGCCGTCGGGGGACAGCTCCGCGAGGTGGACCAGCGCCGGGATGGCGTCCGGATCCTCGTCGGCCACGGTTTCCGCAGCGGCCAGCAGGCTTGCGACCGCCGCCTGCGCGTCGCCGTCGGTCGCCGCGCCGGAGTCCTTCCCCCAGCCGTCGTCGTCACCGTCACGGCGCGACCGCAGATGCAGCGCGACCGCCAGCAGGAAGTGGTCGGCCCCGGAGGGCGCTTCCACGCTGTGCACGATGCCGGCCGCGGAGGCGACGAACTCGTCGACCCACGCCGGGGGCTCGGCGGCGCTGAGCAGGTCGGCGGCGACTGCGAAGACGTCGTCGCCGGCGCTTCCGACGCCTATCAGGGTGCGCAGATCGGCCCGCATCGCGTCGGCGTCCACCGAGAAGCGCGTGCGCTCCGGCCGCTCCCGCTGTTCCGGCGGCTCGGGTGCCCCCGACTCGGGTAGCCGTGACTCAGGCTGCTTCGACTCAGGCTGCTTCGACTCTGGCTGCTTCGACTCAGGCTGCTGTGCGTCAGGCCGCCCCGACTCGGGCCGCTTCGACCCAGCCCCCTGCTGCTCCCGCACCCCCTCCCGCACGCTGTTCCCACCCGCGTCGGATTCCGGCTCCCGGAACATGGCGCTGGGAAAGTCCGTGGGATCGGCGTGCTGCGTCCACTCGGTGTGGAGGAACGACGCGTTCGTGATGTGGCTCCCCACCCCGAAGCCGTCCGTCTCGAACTCCCGGACGAGCTCCTGCATCTCGGCCATGGAACCCATCATCACGTCCAACTGCGTACTCAGGTTCGGCGAGCCGAACGCCGTGAAGATGCGGTGCATCGTCTCGGCCATGCGGAGCATCTTCGCGGCCGTCTGGGACAGCTGCGGGACCGTGGTGACGGTCGTCACCTCGCGCAGGTTCTCGATCGCCCGCTCCATGTCCGCGATCGTGCCGGACGGCGTGCCGCGGCTTATCGCCGCCATCAGCGCGTCGGGTGACTGCATGATCTGCACGGCGCGCCTCAGGTAGGCCTCGCCGAGGGTGGCGCGCGCAAAGCCGACCGAGGCGGCCGGCAGGGCGCCGGGTCCGGCCGCCAGGGTCTCTTCGAGCAACGAGATGCCCGCGTCGCGGTCGGCGACCGGACTGTTGTGCATGGAGTGCCGCACGCAGCGGGAGACCCCGAGCATCGAGGTGGCCTGAACGCGGAGGATGTCGCCGGGTTCGAGGTAGCCCAGCGCCTCGTCGACGGCGGTGATGGCCCGGTCCAGGTGGGCGAGCCCGACCTGGGCGCCGATCCCGGTGCGCGAGTACCGCATCCAGTGCGCCTGCCCCAGCCGCAGCAGCGTCTGGGCCCGGGCGCTGCCCGTCAGCCCCGCCAGTTCGGTTTCGAGGCGGGTGGTCTCGTCGTCCAACGCAGTCTCCTCCTCATTTTCCCCAGTGCACGAAACCGGCCCAGGACTCGACCCCGGCCGCGCGTTGCGCGTCGTAGCGCTTGCACAGCGGGCCCGGCATCGACTCCGGCAGCCGCCGTTCGGGGTCGAGCATCCACAACTGGGCCTTGTGCAGCGCTTCCCACGGAGCCGGCGAATCAGTCCTCAGATAGTGGTGGAACATGAACATCAGCACCGAGGTCTCCTCGTCCGGCACCGCCCACAGCGTGGAGAGCACCGAGCGGACGCCGCCGGCCAGGAACGCCGTGCCCAGGCTGTAGGCCTCGTCGTAGCCGTGGATCGACCGGCCGGTCCGGCAGGCCGCCAGGACCGCCAGCCCGATGCCGCTGTCCGGGCCGCGGGCCATCAGCTCGATGATCTCCTGGGCCGTCACCCGGCTCTTGTCCGCCAGCATCAGATACGAGGTGGCCTCCTCCCCGGCGGTGTCGATGACGCCGTGGCAGGCCAAGTGCATCACCGCGCCGGGGCGGGTGGCCGCGAGCCAGTCGCGGACCTCCTGCGCGGTCCCGGCGCCGGCCGGACTCGGCTTGCCGTCGGCGCGCCGGCCGATGTAGCGGCCGGCCCGGTAGAAGGTCTGGTGGACGGCGAACGCCTCCAGGCGCGCCGCCGGCAGCGGCGCGGCCTCCCCGGCGGTGTCCGGGTCGCCGACGACGAGCCCGACCGGCAGCGTGCGGACCGGCTCGGCGTCCGCCGAGCGGCACAACATGCGCGCCGAGGCGGCCTGCGAGAAGGCTGCGTACTCCAGCGCGTAGCGGCCGTCCCGGCTGCGCGCCGCCTGCCACGGGACCAGGGCGAGCTGGCCCATCGGCACCAGGACCAGCCGGTGCGGCCGGCCGTTGTCCGGGGTGGGCAGGGTCGACAGGAACTGCTCGATGATCGGCCCCATCGCCGCCCGCCATGCCCAGTCGCACAAGCTGTCCAGGCTGGCCGTGTCGTCGGGCTCCCGGGGCATCGGCTTCAGATCGCGGCCGCGGGTCGCCAGGGACGTCAGATACCGCTCGGCGTCCGTGCCCGGCCCGACTTGCAGGTTCGCCAGACTCATCGACGCGAGCTGGCCCCGGGCCGGCACGATGACCGCCCAGCCGGGACTGCTGCCCGCCGCCGGCAGGAGGTAGACCAGCGCGTCGACGTCCAGGTCGTGCAGCGCGTACCGGATCTCGGCGACGCTCGGCGGATCGAGCAGGCGCGCGTCCTGGTCCAGCGCCCGCAGGACGTCGCCGCGCAGGCCGGCCGGCATCCGCTCCGGCGCGCCCTCGGCGGTGGCCGCGCTCCAGCGCTCTGCCAGATCGGGCCGCCCGGCCTCTCGGAGACGCTCGGTCACCCCCTGGAACTCGGTCGCGGCGAACAGCATCAGGCCGCGACCCCCGTCCAGGGACTGGACGGCGTCGCCTACCTTGCCCTCCAGCAGGCACATCCGCGCCGCGTCGGCCGCGAACCCCGCGGCGTCGCGTGCGGCGTACTTCGCCGCCGTGATGCCGTCCTGCAGCAGCACCTGCCAGGCGGTGCCGCGCAGCGAGTCGAGGGCGCCCTGCCCGGCCGCGGTGTCGCCGCGGCGCCGCTGGATCCGGGTGAACATGTCGTTGATGTTCGACCACTGCGGATGCCGGGGCCCGCCGGCCAGGGCCCGGGCCTCGGTCAGGGATTCGTGCGCGAGGTCCAGGTCGCTCATGGAGTTGGTCAGTTCGTTGCGCCGGATCAGGGCCATGGCGTAGCCGCTGAGGTGGAATATCCGTTCCGAGGTCGGGTCCGGCGAGAGCTCCACGGCCGCGCGGTAGTGCTCGACGCCGGCGCTGACCCGGTCGAGGTCTGTCTCGTCCCATCCGCGCAGCGCTATGCCGCCGGCGAGGGCGTACCGCAGCGCGCGCGTGGCGGGGTCGACGTCGGTCTGCGCGGCGAGTTCTTCCGCGGCGGCGAGGTCGGCGGGACCCGACCCGGGGGAGTCATCCCTGATGTCGCCGAACAACGTGGCGGCCGGGCCCATCGCCGCCATCGAATCCTTGAGGCCCACGCGGATCGGGTGCTCCGGCGGCAGCCGCGCGATCGTCTCCTGGATCCGGGCGATCCCCGGCCTGGGGTCGCCGCCGGTCTGTTGAACGCGCTGGGCGTCCGCGACCGCGGCGAGCAGATCGGACAGCAGGGCCGCGTCGCTGTTGCCGGGAAAGAATTCACGGACCGTCTCCACGTCCTCGATCAGCCGGTCGGGCATCGAGGCGTCGCCCTCGTCGAAGGAGACGGAGGCGGACAGCATCCGCCGGGCGACGTCGACCAGCTTGGACAGCATCGGGTCTTCGGCGCCGGCCGACTGCGCGAGTTCTTCGAGCTCTGCCAGGGCCTGGGCCGGGGGCAGGTGCGAGT
Source organism: Catenulispora sp. GAS73 (assembly GCF_041262085.1). Classification (NCBI taxonomy): domain Bacteria; kingdom Bacillati; phylum Actinomycetota; class Actinomycetes; order Catenulisporales; family Catenulisporaceae; genus Catenulispora; species Catenulispora sp. GAS73. The sequence goes on along the minus strand of NZ_JBGCCM010000026.1, from coordinate 138,656 downwards.
CGCCGGACACCGCGGCTATCAGGACGTGCAGCCGCGCCATGATCCGCATCCGGGGCCAGCCCGGGTCCCGGGGCGGGTCCTGATCGGCCAGGACCAGCAGCCGTTCGAGTTGTGCGGCCTGGGCCCCGCCCTGCCGCAGCATGGCGCTCGGATCGATGCCCGTGCCGAGCCGCAGGGCTATCAGCTTGACCGCGAGCCGCGCCCGCGTGCCGGTGTCCCCGGCGTCCCCGCCGAGCCGGTGCAGCGCCTCCACCGCCAGGTTCCAGTCACCCTCGCCGGCGATGGCCGCGTAGACCTGGTATCTGTCCGGATCGATCGACATAACACACCTCCTGTGGGCCATCTGACGGATCGGGCGGGCCGGTGCGGCGCGCGGGTCCCGGCGCGGGCGTCCCATTATCGTCGAACCCTGATGGACCGGCACCGGAACACACGGCGGTCCGGTCACCCCGGGGTGACCGGACCGCCGCCGCGAGGCGCTCAGATGGAGGTCTCGCTCGGCCGCGGGTCCACGCAGGCGTCCAGGACCACGCTGGTGACGGTGCGTCCGTTGATGAGGATCTCGACCCGGCGCCGCTTCGCGTCCAGCACGGCCACCCGCGCGACGGTGCCGTTGTCCAGCGCGTCCTCGATCTGCTTGAACACGTCGGCCGCGTCCGGCTCCTGCGGCAGGATCCACACGGCGCCGTCGACGGTGATCTGCTTGTCGGTGCTGCTGTCGGTCATCTCTGAAGGTTTCCTTCCATCGGGATACTTGCGATTCCCCGTTCCGCCGACTACCTGACGGACCGGGTGTTCAGGACACGTCGTCGATGCTGTAGGCCAGGGAGAAGTCCTGGACCCGCCGTGCGCCCTCGGCGGGGTGGCGCCCGACGCCGAACGCCTCGGCGGCGAGCCTGGAGCCCCGGTAGAGCCCGATGACGTCGCTGACCGTGCCGCGCAGCAGCCGGTAGGCGACGTTCACCACGATCGCGCCGACGCCCACCATGGCCGCCGCCGCGGCGGCGTAGGGCAGCCCGGTCATCGCCCCGCCCGCCTTCGCCAGCGCCTCCTGCATCTCGAAGGCGGAGACCTCGTCGCTCAGCAGCTCGCCGAGGTCCACGGCACCGTCGCTGTCCCGGGACACCCACAGCGCGATGTCGAGATAGTCCACCACCGGGCCGTGGAAGACGAGCATCCGGTCCAGTGGCAGCGGCTCGCCGTCCCGGATCCGCGAGAACCGCTGGGTCCGCGCCCGGAAGGCGGGCTGCGGCGAGCCCTCGGCCCCGGTCAGCACGATCGCGTCGACCCGGACGTCGGTCCCGCCGAACCGGGCCCGGTTGCGGTGGATCACCAGCTCGTCGAGCCGGACCGCCACCGCGGTCGGCACGGTCGGCCCGGTCGGCCCGGTCGGCCTGACCGTGTCGCGCGGCAGCAGACCGGCGGGCCCCGGGACCGACACCTCCTCGACCAGGAAGCCGGGGCCGGAGGCCGGTTCGAGCTCGAAGTCGATCTTCCGGACGTCGTAACGGCCGGCCACGCCGCGGGCGCCGGGCAGGTCCCGGTCGCCTCCGGCGGCGACCTGGTCCACCACCGCGGTCAGCGGCGAGATCGGGGCACCGGGCAACCGCGATGTGATCTCGTGCTGTATCAGGGCGCTAAAATCCTGGGGCTGCTCCGTCACGAAGGCGAGCACCGTCTCGGTCCGGGAATTCACCGGGGCCAGACCGCTCGGCCAGTCCAGGGCCGCTCCTTCGAGGACGCGCCGCACTGGTTCGTAGCCGAACACGTACTCCTGCTGATCATCGAGCGACAGGCGGAATCCGGACGGCGCGAACTGGGTCAGGACCGTGACGCCGCCGGCGACGCCGATGTCCACCAGCGTGACGTACACGGGAGCGTCGTTGTGGGTGCGGACACTGATGTACACCTTCTGACCCGTCCGGACGACCGCGCCGGCATCGGGCGACGGCCGGCGCCGACCGTCCTCCACCAGGCCCCACTCGTACGTGACCTTCGCACCGAGCGCCCAGCTGGAGTCGGCGTCCAAGGTGCGCAGCGCCTCGGCCCGGGCCAGCCGTTCCAAGTCGCTGACCGCGTTGGCGCGGGCGGCCGCGGTGCCGGGCCGCGGCGCGTGCAGCGCACCCACGCGGTCGGCCACCGTCACGCCGCCGTCCTCGTCGATCCACAGTTGGGCGGCGAACGGCTCGTCGCCCTCGGCGACCCGGAGCAGGGCGGAGTTCTGCACCGCGCTCCGCAGTTCCGTACTGTGCGGGGCATCGGTGGGTATCGACACGACGAGTTTGGGCGCCGACGCCTTCACCCGCACCGCCCGCGAACCCGTCGGCACCGGCGTGGCCCCGTTCACGAAGGTCAGCGGCCCCTGGGCGAACAGCGGCCCGACCGCGTCCACCGTCAGCTCGCCGATCGTGTCCTCGGACGGCGACACGATCGCGAAGACGTCGCCCAGGCGCACGCCGAGCAGCGGCGCGCAATCGAGCTGGAGGCGGCTGCCGCCGATGTCCCGCACCGGGAGCGAGTCGAGGTGGTCGTCCTCGGTCGTCTCGAACAGCAGTCGGCGGGACGGGCCCTCGGCTTCGGGACGCTGGCCGAAGACCAGGGTGGAGACCCGGAAACGGACGCCGTCGAGCAGACTCGCCCAGCTGACCTTCTCCTGGCCCGCGGCGTGCAGTGCCATCGTGAGGGCTTCGGTCATGATGCCGATCCGCTTGCCGCCGACACCGGGGTACTCGTACGCCAGCTCTTCCGGCGCACAGGCCACGATCCGCACGGCTCGGTGGTTCCCGGCCGAGCGTGCGAGGCCGGAGCGCAGCCCCTCGGCTTCCATCCGCGCGATGTGCGAGCTCAACTCCTCGTAACTGGTCACGTGGCCGGTGCGCTTCGGCTTGAACTGGATACGCGACATGCGGCTGGAATGGCAGCAGTCGAAGATCGACACCACGTTGTCGGTCCGCTCGGTCAGCCGGCTCTGCAGAACCGACAGCTCCACCGACGTGATCCCGCGGAAATCGCCCGGCCCGGACTGGTCGAAGTCGTAGGGGACGATGAACTGCAAGTCCATCGGCTCCGGTTCGGGCTCGGCCGCCGCGGAGGCCGCAGAAGCCGCGGCCGGCGGCGGCAGCGCCCGGCCGCCGTGCCCGCTGTAGTAGACCACCGACGGCTCCCCGGGCACGGCCAGGGATATCAAGCGCTCATAGGCGTCCAGGATCGCGGCCCGGGTCGCGCTCTTCCCGGTGAGGACGAACTCCGGCTCCACGGTCAGCCCGCGCTCCTCCAACGCTTCCTTCATCGCCGCGATGTCGTTGTCGACACCGGTGAGTTGTTCGAGGGCGCCGCCGATCAGCAGTGCTCTTCCAGGCATGGCGTGTCCTTTGTCGCGTGCGGAAACAACAAGTGCAACGAATACATGACGGACCCCGTCTCAGGGCCCGCCGACGGGCGCCGCGTCAGAACAAGCCGGTTCTCAGGGCGATCACGGTCGCCTCGGTCCGGCTCTGGACGTCGAGCTTGCGACAGATGCGATACACGTGGGTCGCGACGGTGCTCTCCTCGATGCCGAACTCTCTGGCGATCTGGCGGTTGGTGGCGGCCTTCGTGACCAGAATCCGCAAGATCTCCCACTCCCGCTTCGTCAGGCCGTACGGCCGCGAATCCGGCTCCGGAGGCTGAGGCTGAGGCTGAGGCTGGGACTGAGACTCAGACACCGAATCAGTGTTCAGCTTCTCCACCGCGTCCTTCAGCGGCTCGGCCCCCAAACGCGTCGCCGTGTCCCTCGCCTCCGCAACCGCGACGGCCGCGGCCTCCTCGTCCCCGGCGGCCAGGGCCGCGGCGGCCTGTCGCCAGCGCGCGTACGCCATCGGGTACGGACGGCCGATCTCCGCCCACGACTTCGCGACGCCGTCCCACAGCGGGACCGTGTCGTCGCCGAGCGTCCGGTGGTACTCGGCCCGGCACAGCTGGAGCAGGATCTGCTCCTCGTGGCTCGCGGGCCTGGCGGCGGCCTGCTGTTCGGCGGCGGCGATCAATTCCGCGCCGAGTTCGGCGGCGTCGGAGATCTGCGCGCCCGCCTCGGCGGCGCGCGCGGCCCGGTCCGCCGCGGCTCGCAGGCCGACCGAGTACAGGCGCAGCCGGACGAGCACGTTCTCGGTGTCCGCGACCGCGGCCAGACCGCTGCGTACCGCGTCCAGGGCCTGCGACGGCTCCTCCTTCCAACACCGCAGTTCCGCCTGGCACGTGTGCCACGCGGCGACGAACCGCGTGTCGGTGATGCCCTGGCCGCCGACCTCGGACATCAGCCGCTCGGCTTCGGCGTACTCGCCGCGGGCCACGTCGAACTCGGCGACGGTGAGCCGCAGATAAGCGCTCAGCTCCAGCCGCGGCCGGTCGGCCATCGCCTGCGCGAGGACCTCGCCGGCCTCGTCCCACCGGCCCAGCAGCATCAGCGACGCGGCGGCGTTGTTCGCCAGGACGATTACCAACCGTAGTTCGGTCACCCCGATCGCCTGGGCGCGCCGCAGGCCGGTGCGCGCGGCCTCGACCGAGCCGTCCAGATCCCCGGCCAGCTCCAGCCCTACGGCGAGATTGCCGTACGCGCCCAGCAGCCCTTCCAGATGGTCCTCCTGGTCGGCCAGCTCCACGGCCTGCCGCAGCCGGGGCTCGCCGTCCGCGACGCGTCCGAGGAAGGACAACGCCAAGCCCACGGCGTTCAGCGCCCGGCCCTTGGCCGCCGCGTCGCCCGCGGTCTCGGCCAGCTCGACCGCCCGCTCGGACCGGTCCAGCGCGGCCTGGTAGGAACCGGCCCGGATCTCCGCCATCGCCAACCCGACCAGCGCCCGGGCATGCGCCGCGCCCTCAGGGGCGGCCGCCTCCAACAAGCGCACGGCGTCGGTGTATGCCGACCGGCCCTCGACGACCGCTCCGTTCTCCCAGTGGTAGCTGCCGAGGCGTTCGTACAACTCGCCGAGCCGGCCCGGATCGTGTCGGCCAGCGACCGTGTCGATCGCCTTGCGCAGCCGGGCGACCGCCTGCGGCACATGCCCGGCCCAGCGCGAGGCGGCCGCTGCGGCGTCGAGTAGGTCCACGTAGGAGCGGCCCGCGGCCACCTCCGGGTCCGGGACCCTGGCCCACAGCTCGTCCAGCACCCGTCCGTACTGGCTCTCCGCCTCGTGGAACGCCCGCACCCGCATCGTGGCCTTGCCCGCCCGCACCGCCGTGGCCAGCGCCTCGGCCCGGTGATCGGTGTGGAACCAGTGGTGCGCCAGCTCGACCTCGGCGCCCCAGCCGTGCGCCAGCCCCAGCGCCACGTCCTCGGTCAGTGCCTCGGTCAGTGCCTCGGCCATCTTCGTGTGCAGCCGCCGGCGCTCGCCGATGCCCATCTGCTGGTAGACGGCCTCGCTGAGCAGCGCGTGCTGGATGGCGTAGGACTCCTGCTCGATCTGGTCGACGACGAGCATGCCCTGGTTGCGGCACTCGCGCAGGGCGCTGTCGAGCACGTCGGACGGCAGCCCGCAGACCGCCTCCAGCAGCCGGTCGTCCAGCCGCCGGGCGGCGGCCGCCGCGACCCGCATCACCTGCCGGGCCGGCTCGCTGAGCGCGGCGATGCGGGCGAGCATCAGTTCATTGATGGACTCCGGGACCCGGCGGGCGTTCGGATCGGTCAGCGCCCCGGAGAGCAGCAGCTGCTCGGCGAAGTAGGCGTTGCCGCCGGACAACCGGTGGCAGCGCCGCACCAGGTCCCGGTCCGGCGGCGTGGCCGCGTCGGGGAAGAGCGCGCCGATGAAATCCCTGAGATCGAGCTCGGTGAAGGAGGGCAGCGCCACTGGATGAACGTGCCGTTTGAACTCCGGCTCGGCCAGCAGGACCCGCAACGCGTGCCCCGGCACCAGGACCGAGCGGTGGCTGCACACCAGTAACGCCCGCTCGCTCGACAGCCGCCGGGCGAGGAACGAGACCAGGTCCAGCGTGGACTGGTCGGCCCAGTGCATGTCCTCGAAGACCAGCACGACCGGTGCGCTTTTCCCGAGGTGTTCCAGCATCCTGAGGACCGCGCCGAAGACCCGCAGCTGCCCGGATCCGGACGGCGCCACGTCCGCCGTGGCGGCCGCCGTCCCGGTGAAGTCGGAGACCAGGTGCTCCAGGTCGTTCCAGGTGGAATCGGTGATCGCGGCCCGGATCTCGTCCTCGCCGCGCTCGCGCACCAGCATCCGCAGCGACTCGACCAGCGGCGCGTACGGGATCAGGCCGCCACCGAGCTCGATGCAGGCCCCGCGCAGCACGTGTGCCTGGTGGTCCTTCTCCGCCTCCGCGACGAACTGCGCCAGCAGCCGGCTCTTCCCGACCCCGGCCTCACCGCCCAGGACGACCGTGCCGGCCCGCCCGGCGGCCGCCTGATCGAGCAGGCCCCGCAGCTGCTGGAGTTCATGGTCGCGTCCGACGAATCGTTCGGCCGTCATGGCGTCATTGTGGCGCGACCACGGCGGACGCCGGTACCCAATGACGGATTCTGGTTTCCCTTGAAGGAGATGCTGGACATTCGGCCTCACGCCGCTCCGCCGACGATAGGCTGGCCGGTCGAGCTGGGAGGTTTTCCTCACGACCGCAGGACTCTGCGACGCCGACCGGCTCCGACGGACTGTGGCGGACTGTGGCGGCACGCCACCGGTGCTACGAGGGGCGTCGGCGGCCTCACGTGTCTTCTTCGTCCTGTGCCAGCGCTTCGAGCAGAATCTCCAGCAGCACCTGGGTCACGCGGGCCAGGGCCTCGGGGTCCTCGATCATCCGGGCCACGCGCTCGTCGAGGTCGGGGGCGCTGCCGGGGGTGCGGTCGAGGAGATCGGAGCCGGTGCCGCCGTGGAAGACCTCGGTGAGGATGCCCGCGACGGCGGCGTGCGGGTCGTCGCCGGCCAGCAGGCGGGCCTCGACCTGGTCGATCACGCGGGCGGCCAGCTCGTGCAGCTCGGCCTCGGCCGACTGGTCCGGGCCGCCGCAGGAGACGTAGTCCGGCTCGCGCTCGGCGTCGCCGTCGGTGCGCGGGGCGCACATAAGAGGCGCCTGCTTATGCCCCAGGGGGCGTTCGACGAAGAGGTCGAACCAGGCAGGATTCTGCTTCATAGCCGCCAGCACGCGCTCGACGTCCATCGCGACCTGCCGCTCGGTGACGCCCGGATCGCCGGTGGCCGCCGCGCGCCGGTCCGCCCACGTCCCCAGCGGCCACAGCCCTCCGGGAGCGACGTTCGGCACTCCGACCCAGGTGAGGACGTCAAGGGCCAGGTCAAGCAGCCAAGGGTCGCCGCCCAGGGCGTCGCGTAGCCACAGGGGCAGTCGAGGTCGTTGTTGCGCGCCCCGAATTCCGCGCCTTTTACGATTCGCATCTACAGTGACGGCGTTCAGCCGCGAGGCTATCCAGCCGCCGAGGTTCTCAATCCGCTTGTCAGCATGCTTCAACAGATCGAGAAGAGCGGCTTCCACATCGTCCTGAAAACGATCATGACACTCGGGCAGCAGAAAGGCAGCGCCCGCGGCACACCGGTGGTGTCCCCGCCCCCGCTCCAGCCGGCGCGTCAGGCGGTCGAAGACGACGTCTGCGACGAAGCGGTACAGGACCGGGTCGGCAGCGTCCGCGTGCTCCGCCATATAGCCGGACAACTGTCCCTCCCGAGCTGCCTTCTTGATTTCCTCTTCGACCTTTTCTCGTACCGGGTTCTCGTCGGCCATGCCGCGTCCCTTTCTTCATCTACCGCTCCCGCGAGGCCGTTTCACGGATGCCGAAATCGCGCGCCGTACCTGCGGCGGAGCGCGTGTGATCAGCAGGAAAGGTCCGGAAGTCGGGACTCGGAATTCGTGTTTCCCGAGGCGATTTCACGGTAAGGAACCGCGCGCTATCGCGGCTAGCGGTAAGAAGAAAGACACTAATAACTATGTACGTGCCAGGCGCCCGGGCCCGGCGACCCAGGGCCCTGAGAGCCCGATCGCTGAGAATCCATTACCCCACGCGACCTCGGCGGCCACCGGAGTGGACAGAACCATTACCCCGCACACCGAGGCATCCACACCCGCACTCAGCACCCTGTGACCCTGACGGACGCGACAGGAATCGGCGCCGCCCGGACCACCGTGGCCGAAGCGGCGCCGCCAGAACCCCACCTATTCGCCCCCCGCACCGAGCCCATTCCTGACGGCCCACAACGCCGCCTCAGTCCGGTTCTGCACCCCGAGCTTGCGCATAATGCGATGCACATGCGTGGCCACAGTGCCCTCGGCCAGCCGGAACCGACTACCGATCTCCCGGTTGGAGCACCCGGTGGCCAGCAGCCGCAGCACATCGGCTTCCCGCGGAGTCAGCGCCACGATGCCGAGCTCCGGCACCACCGCGGGCACCGCACTACCGCCTGCCGCGGCACGGCTGCCGGCCGATGCAGCAGCGCTGCCCGCCGCGCGATCGCCTGCCGCAACACCACGCGCCGCTGCGGTGTTGGCTGTGCTGCCGCCAGCGCCTGTGCCCCCTGGCGCGCCACCGCTCGCCGCGACACCACCCGTTACGCCGCTACCTGCCGCGCCGCTGTCGGCCGCCCTGCTGCTGGGTACGCCACTGCTCCCCGAACTAGCGCTGCCTGCCGCGCCATCGTGGGCCGCGACACCGCTCGTTACGCCGCTGCCTGCCGCGCTGCTGCTGGGTACGCCACTGCTCGCCGAGCTAGCGCTGCCTGCCGCGCCACTGTTCGCAGCACCGGTGTTGTCTGAGCCGCGGCCTGTTGAGCTAGCGCTGTCGGCCGCGCCGCCGCCTGCCGCGCCGCTGTCGGCCACCATGCTGCCGGGTGCGCCACCCCTCGCCGAGCCGCCGCTGGCTGTGCCGCCGCCTGCTGAGCCAGCGCTGTCTGCCGCGCCGCCGCCTGCCGCGCCGCTGTCGGCCACCATGCTGCCGGGTGCGCCACCCCTCGCCGAGCCGCCGCTGGCTGTGCCGCCGCCTGCTGAGCTAGCGCTGCCTGCCGCGCCGCTGCTGCCACCCGCACCTTCGCCGCCTGCGATGTCGCCGCTCGTATGCCTGCCCGCGGCATCGCCCCCCAGGCGCGCCACCAACCGCGCCGCCTCAGCACGCAAAGGCTCCGCCCCGAGCCGCCCCGCAGCCTCAGTGGCCTGAATCGCAGTCGCCGCTGCTCCCGCCACGCCGTCCCGCGCCGCCGCGCCTGCCTGCCGCCAGCGTGCGTACGCCGCCGGATACGGCCGCTCGACCCCGTCCCAACCCGCGGCGACCGCGGCCCAATCCTCCGCCGAGTCCGCCCTCGACGCCCTGCGGTCCTCGGCCTCGCACTGGCGCCGCAGCAGCTGCACCACCGCCGTCTCGGGCAGGGTCGCGGCCTCCTCCGTGGCGAGGTCGACCAGATCGGCGCCCGCCACCAGAACCCCGCCCGAGCGCCGGAGGCGGTGGTCGGCTGCGGCTCGGAGCCCCACCGCGCACAGCCGTAGGCGCATCAGTGCGTTGTCCGTGGTCTCCAAGCCCTGGAACGCCGTCCCGTAAGCGCGCACCGGCTGCCCGCGCCAGCACCACAGTTCCGCCTCGCACGCGTGCAGGGCCGCGGTGAGCCACGGGTCGCTGCTCTGCTGCTGCCCGCGCAGCTCGTCGATCAGGCGCTCGGCGTCGGCGAAGCGGCCGCGTTCCACCTCGATCCCGGCCAGCGTCAGGCGCAGGCGCGCGCTGTTCTCGGCGTGCGGGCGGTCCGCCAGTGCCTCGTTCAGCAGGTCCGTGGCCTCGTTCCAGTGCCCCAGCAGCATCAGCGACGAGCCCGCGTTGCCGGCCAGCGCGCCGCCGAGCCGCGTGCCCGCGAGCCCCAGCGCCTGGGCGCGGCGCAGCCCGGCGCGCGCCTGGTCGGCCGAGCCGGCCGTGTCGCCGGCGAACGCGAGCGCCCGCGCGAGATTGCTGTAGGTGCGCAGTACGTCCTCTAACCGATCGGCGCGGTCCGCGACGTCCAGCGCCCGCCGCAGCACCGGCTCGCTCTCCGCCGTCCGGCCGCTGACGGCCAGCGCCACGCCGGCCGCGTTCAGCGCCCTGTTCTCCGCACCGGCGTCGCCGCAGTCGTGAGCGAGCACGACCGCCTCCTGCGCACGATCCAACGCCATGTCGTACGCCCCCGCCCGCACCTCGGCCATCGCCAGCCCGGACAACGCCCGCGCATACACCGCCTCACCCGGCGCGGCCTGCGCCAACAACCGCACAGCCTCGGCGTACGCATGCCCGTCCTCGGGCGCCTCCCGCGCCTCCCGCACCAACCGCGCCTCCCGCTGATAGCTGCCCAGCCGCTCGTACAACTCGCCCAACCGCCGCGGGTTCGCATGCGGCCCCGCGGCGTCGACCGCCTCCTGCACATGCGCGACGGCCTGCCCGACGTGCCCGGCCCACCGCGCCGCATCCGCCAGCGCGAGGAGAATCTGCTCACGCGAACAGCGAGCCGCCTCCTCCGGCTCGGCCACCTGGTCCCACAAAATCAGTGCACGCCGATAGTGGCTCGCCGCCTCATGAAAGCCCCGCACCCGCATCGTCGTCTCCCCGGCCCGCACGGCCGCGACCAGCGCCTCCGGATACCGGCGCGCGCGATACCAGTGGTGGGCGAGCTCCACCACGACGCCCCAGTCCCGGGCGAAAGCACCCCCGGCGCCCGCAGCCAGCGCCTGAGCCACCTCACCGTGCAGCCGCCGCCGCTCTCGCGGAGCCATCGCCTTGTAGACCGCCGCGCCGAGCAGCGCGTGCGGCACGACGTACCGACCCTCGACCGCGTCCAGGACCAGCATGCCCTGGTCCTGACACTCGTTCAGCGCCTCGTCGAGGACGTCGGACTCCAGTCCGCTTACAGCCTCCAGCAGCCGATCGTCGGCCCGTCGCGCCGCCGACGCGACCCGCAGGACGCGCCGAGCCGCCGTGCTGAGCCCAGAAACCCGAGCCAGCACCAGTTCCTCGACGGACCGTGGCACGGGCTCCTCGACCGAGTCAGCCGACCCGCTCAGCACCCCGGACACCGCCAACTGCTCGGCGAAGAACACGTTGCCGTCGGAGACTTCGTGGTACCGCCGCGCCGCGTCCCGATCCAGCGGCGCGAACTCGTCGAGGAACAAGGACAGCTCCGCCTCGGTGAACCGCGGCAGCTCCATACTCGTCACGCGCGGCCCGAACCCGGGCTCGGCCAGCATTCTCCGCAGCCGGTGCCCGGCCGGCAACGCGGACCGGTGGCTGCACGCCAACAGCGTCCGTTCGCCGGCCATGGTGCGTGTCAGATAGGAGACCAGATCCAGTGTCGATTGGTCAGCCCAGTGCAGGTCCTCGAAGACCAGCACCACCGGCGCGGTCGTGCCGAGCCGTTCCAGCATCCGCCGTACGGCGCTGAAGATCCGCATACGTCCCGGCACACCCACATCAGGCCCGGCAGGAGTAGCGCGATCGGCGCCGTCAGAGACCAGATCGGCCAGATCGTTCCACGCCGGCCCGGCCGCCTGCCGCACCGTCTCAGGGCCCTGCTCCCAGAGCAGCGCACGCAGCGACTCGACCAGCGGCGCGTACGGGACGACCCCGTCCCCGAGCTTGACGCACGAACCCGACAGCACGTGCGCGTTGAGGTCGTGGCGAGCCCGCTCGGTGAACTCGGTGATCAACCGCGTCTTCCCGACCCCCGCCTCACCGGCGATGATCGCCGTGGCAGCCTGCCCTGATCCGGCCTGGCGCGCCAGATCGACGAGCTGCCCGAGTTCGGCGGTCCGGCTGACGAATGTGGCCGCCCCGCCGACCTTGCCCCGCGCGACCCGCTGGATCCGGCCGCGCCAAGTCTCCAGCGCCGCGGCCATCCGCTCGGGTTCGACCCCGGCGGCGGTGGCCCGGTTCCACAGCACGGTCAGCTCCTGCGCGAGCGCATCCGTCATCCGGGCACGCGCCGACTCCCGGAAGCCCTCGAAGCGCGTCAGTCGTTCGGACATGGCAGCACCTCGCCTTCCTTCTCGCCGGATGCCCGCCAGGTGACCCCGTCCACGACCAACCCGGCCTGCCGCAGCGTCCGATCGATACGGCTCAACGTGCCGGTTCGGGGCACCCCGATGACCCAGACCCCTGATTCGTCCACCCGCAGTTGCAACGGGGGAGCCGCGACATGCTTGTCCACGGAGATCGCGTAGCGCCGACGCCCCAACTCGGTGAGCGGCCGCAGCTGTTGGTTCGCCGAGCCGCGCCACACCAGATCGGTCGGCTGCCCGGCCTCGTAACGTCCGGTGATCAGCGCGTCCGCATACCGCGTCGCGGCCAGCCGTTCCTCGTCGAGCTCGTCGAGTTCGTACCCGGTGTACAGCAGGATGTCGGCCTCGCCGTAGCCGGCCGCCGCCGCAGCGGCGCCGTCAGTACGGACCTCGGCACGGACCTCCGCCGCGCGCCGCAGAAACTCCGCGAGCGACCCAGCTTGCTCCAGCGGCTCGCCGCCGCTGACGGTCAGCCCGGTGGCCCCGTCGGCCAGCGCCGTGCGCCAGCGGTCGACCAGATCCTCGACGGCGACTTCGACGCCGCCCTCTGCGTCCCAGGTGTCCCGGGACATGCAGCCCTTGCAGGCCAGCGGGCATCCCTGCACCCATACCCCGAGGCGGATTCCGGGGCCGAGGGCGGTGACGGGATAGTGGCTCCGGCTGATCCGGAGGGCCGGGGCGCTCATGCCGGGGTCCTCAGGCCGCACCCGCACCGGGACCGGTCCCGGACCAGAGCGTCGTCAGACGCCGGCCCGGGACCGTTCCCCCCGGTGACGCCGCCGATCGTCCCCTCCCCGTTCGGCGACGGGTCATCGTGGTAGTGCTGACGGACGACCTGATGGGCGAACTGGCCGGCGGCCGCGGCGGAGCTCATCACCGTGCCCCCTTCATCGGCCTCGGGGCGTGGTACCCGGGCCCGGGCTGCGCGACGTCTCCGCTGGGCGCGTCCCCTTCGAAGCCCTGCGGCACATAGCCCTCGTCGGTGACCACGGCCGCGCCGAGCCGGCTGCCCAGCGTCCGGATGTCGGCGTTGAAGTCGACGCAGCGCTCCCGCTCCCGGGCCGCGGCCTCGTCGCCGTCCAGGGCGTGCGCGCGGACGACCCGGCCGTGCACAGCGCCGTGGCTGTCGATCCAGATCTCCGCCGAGTGCTCCGCGCCCCAGTCCGGCCGGGCCAGCCGCAGCTCGGCCGAGTGCCGCACGTCGAACTCCGACTCCAGCGAATAGCCCAGATCGGTCAGGCAGGAGCGCATCAGGCCCTCGACGAAGTGGCAGCGCGCCTGCGCGGCGGCCCACTCGGCGGCCTCGGCGCCCTCAGCGCGCAGATCCGCGCTCAGGTCGCGGTCGCCGGCCACCACGGCCCGCAGCTTCGCGGCCGTGCCGGAGAACGGCGTCGGGGGATCGCCCAGGGCCGACTGCTCTTCCAGCACCACCAGCCACTGCCCGGCCAGCCGGCGCCGGGAGGCCGCCGCGTTCACCGCGGTCACCTTGGCCCGCAGGCTCTCCAGGTACGACCGCGCCTCCCGGGCGTCGTCCTGCGCGACACACGCCGCGGCGGCCAGCACTTCCCGGTGCTCCCGCTCGTCGGCGTCCGGGTCCAGGGTCTCCAGGACCGCCTTGACGTCCGCCGGCGTCGGCTTCATCGGCGTCTCGGTGGCGACCGCGGCCGTGGCGCTCTGCCCGCGCTGTTTCTGCAGCAGCTCCTGGTACTCCTTCAGCGCCTTGGCGGCATCCGGCCGGGCCAGGACGTACTGCGGCAGATACGCGCCCAGATGACGGGCCTCGTCGCCGGCCACCGCGACCCGCACCGCCTCCTGCGCCCGGGCCACCAGCTGCGCCGTCAGCTCGGTACGCCGCGACGCCTCGGCCGCGGTGCAGCCGGAGATGCTCAGCGGCGCCGGGAGGTCGACCTCGACGCCGGCCTTGGTGGCCCGCGCCCGCAGGGCACTGATACGGCTGTTCAGCTCGGCCGCGTCCGCCGCCACCACGCCCCAGATCCGCCGCGAGATCTCGGCGTCGGACTGCGCGGCGGCGATGTCCTCCAGCCGGGCCCCGTAGTCGCCGACCGCACGGAACGCGGCCTCGGCCGCCATGTTCGCCGCGCGTGCCACCAGCACCGCGGCTGCACCCGCGGTCAGCACCGTGGCCGCTGCCGCCGCGGCGGCCACGGCCGGCGGCGCGATGAGGATTCCTCCGGAACTCATACATTCCCTCCCGTTTGGATATGACGGACAGAGCCGGTCCAGAGCGGTCAGTGCTGGAACCCGACACGCAGCTCGCGCGCCGCCGGGACCTCCCAGGGGTTGCGGGGCCGCAGCCTCATCACGTTCTCTCCTCCGTCCCGGGCCCGGCTGTCATCGAGCGACGCCGTGCGCTGGATTACTGACGGACGAGAAGGAGCGGCGCGAAAGACAACACCTCGCCGACCAGGTGGTCGACGAGGTGAGGGGCGGTCTGAAGCCGTTAGGCTGTCAAGGCTTTATGAAAGCCCTGCGTTGCCCTGGTGGATGAACGGAGCCCACTTCGAGACATCGTCCAGCGGCGTCCGATTCTCCTGGAGCAGAAGCTCGCGCACCGCTGGAATCGCCTCGCGATCGGTGTCCAGCATCCAGCGCTGCGCCGCGCGCAGGGCTTCGGCCGGAGTGCGGTCGCCGACCGCGAGGTAGTGATGGAAGACGACCATGCAGACCGCGGTCGCCCAGTCGTCGACGGCCCACCGGGAGCCGATCACGTCGGTCGCGCCCCGCGCCACGAACGCCGTGGTGAGGGTCAACGCCTCGTCGTGGTCGCGGTTGCTCAGGTCGGTCTCACAACAGTCGAGGACGACCAGCGAGGAGAAGCGATCCCGCGTGCCGGGGCGGGAGGCGTCCACGATCTCGGCCACCGTGAGGTATTCGGGTCCTGTGTCGCCTTCAGACTCTTCCTCCGCCTCATCCGGCCGCGCCAGCAGCAGCCGCGAGGCGGTCGGCCGCGAGCTCGCGGTACCGTGCGCGATGATCTGCACCATCGACGCCGGCTCCCGGCCGCTGTCGCCGGTCAACGCCGCCTGCACCTGCTCAGGCGTCCCCGGGGCCTCAACCTCCTGGCCCTCCACCGACCCCATGAGCCGGGCCGCGGGCAAGTAGGTCCGACGCAGCGTGACGGCCTCCTCCTTGGCGTAACGCAGGGTCCTGCTGGGATCCACGACCAGGACCGGATCGGCGGCATACGGCGTCCTGCGCCTGGACAGACTGCGCACCAGCTCATCCGCCGACGCCGCATACGACACGACGAGCACGTCGCAGGCGCGCGGCGGCCGGGACAGCCCGGCCGTGGACGGCCTGGGGGAGATCAGCGCCGCGTGCCAGGGCACCAGACCGAGCCGGCCGCAGGGGATGAGCACGACCCGGCCCGGCGCTTCCGGCGTGGGCACGAAAGGCAGCGCCGCGATGACCCGGTTCAGCACGGCGGTTCCGGCCCAAATGCAGAGCTCGTCCAACGAGAGCTCCCAGCGCGGCTCGGGCTTGAGATCCCGCGTCGGCTCCTGACCCCGCAACCGCTGATACCGCCTGGCCGACTGGTCAAGATAGTCGTCCACCTTGCCCAGGCTGCTGAGCGGCAACTCCCGAGTGGCGCCGTTCCGGAGGATCATCAGGGCCTTGCCGGCCACGCCGTCGGTGCCGGGCAGGAGGTAGACCAGCGCATCCAGACCGGCCCGATCGAGGTGTCCGACGATCTGCGCCAGCGTCGGCACCACGAGCAGATCGCGCTGCGGCTGGGAGTCCGAGCCCGGCTCCGGTTCGGCAGCCGCTGAGGCCGCTGAAGCCGATGAAGCCGCACGCGGCGCGCGCAAGGCTTCCAGCGCGCGACGCCTCAGATCGCTGGGCAGGTTGAACTGGACGGCGTCCGCACCGGGCACCGCCGCGCTCGCCCCGCCGACTTCGCTGACCCCGCCGGCATCGTTCCCGGATCCCGCGCCGGAGCGCTCCCACTGCTCGGCGAGCTCCGCCTCACCGACCGCACGCAGACGGTCCGGCACTGTCCCGGCGGTCGCCGTGGCCCGCAGGACGAGGCCTCGTCCCAGCTCCAGCACCTCGATCGCGTCTTCGACGCGGTGCTCCTCCAACGCCCAGCCCGCCGCTCGCAACCCGCGAAGAGCCCCGGTCCGCGCCGCCTGCAACCCGTGCTCGGCCCCGAGCTGCAACAGCACGTCCCCGGCCACCAGCTCCAACGACTCTCGCGTCAGCGCCACCGCCCGGCGGTTGTCGCGCAGCGCGGCGTCACGCCGGTTCCGCAGCGCCTCTGCCAAGCTCCACAGAACACGGCTGGCGATCTGCGTGCCGGTGCGCTCGGTGAGCAGATCCTTCGCCTGTTCGAGCGCATCGATCGCCTCACCGAGGAACTTCGCCTTCGCGGGGCCGTCGCTGAGAAGGAGGTACTGCGCCATCAGCCCGGACGCGAGCAGCATCCGGGCCTGGACCGCCCCGTCGTAGGAGACCAGGTCTGTCGTCAGCAAGCTGCGCGCGCTGTCGACTGCCTTCCCGACCTCCACGGGCCGATTCTCGAGTGCGCCAAGGATCATGTGTGCCAACGACGCGAGGCTGTCCATGTGCGGGCGCACAGCCTCCGGCATCGGCTTCTCACGTGCGACCTGGATATGCGCATAGGCCTCGCGGGCCATATCCCTGTCGTGACGGCGCACCGCCAAGGCAAGCTTCGCGAGCGCCTGCTGCATCGGTTGGAGAAACTGCCACTCGGCAAAGGCCTCCGAGGTCGGACCGGCTTGACTCAACTCTGCGACAAGTCTTCCCAGAGCTGCTTCGTCCTCGGATTCGATGGCTTCGGAGGTCCGTAGGCTCTGCCCGAGATTTCCGCTCACCAGACTGATCTCGTCGAGCTCTGGATCCGACGTCTTGAGTCCGTCACCTTGCAGCAGTCCCAGCAGTCCCAAGGCCTTCGCCTCGTCCTGCCTGTTGCCATAGGAAGATGCCGACCACGACAGCAGGCTGGGATAGACCGAGGTGAGGAGCCAGGACATCTCGCCGGCCTCCGGACTGTCCATTACCTCCCGCAGGTTCCGCAGGGCCTGATCCACCTCACGGGGATCATTCGTGCGCACTGCCATGGCGAGCCGGCCGAACGCGGCGATGCCCAGACTCCGGCTCGTGCCGTCGGCCTCGTAGCTGCTGATCCGGGTTTTGAACTCAGCCGGATCGAGCGCCCCGGGCACGCACATCTCGATCAGGATGGCCAGATCGTCCCAGGGCATGCTCTGGTCGGCGTGCGACGGTGTCTCCGGGACCGCCGGCGGATTTGCCGCCTCGGGAGCTTGGCGCCGCTCCAGGGTCTCAGCCTGCTTCATCAGCTCGCTCAGGATCGCACCGAGCTGGCCGGTCGGCTGGACGGGCAGCTCGTCGATGTGCTCGCGCATGGCGGCCGTCGTGACGTTCGAGGGATCCCGCAGCAGCTGCAACCAGACGTTCAGCGTCATGCTGAAGGACTGCAACTTGGCGGCGCGCGGATCGTCCGGGTGAGCAGCGACGATTTCCTCGATGAGTTCGCGCAACTCGTGGAGGTCGTTGACGATCGGCCCGCTCTCCTGCATCTCTCGGATCAGAGCCAGCATCGAGCCCAGCTTGCCGGTCGCGTCCGGCCCGAAGTCCGCCACGTTGGCGGGCAGGAGCATCACCGCGAACAGCAGCATCGCCTCCAGGTCGGACTCGGCGGTCAGGTGTCCGCCGGCGCGCCCGGCCCGGAAACAGCGCAGGGCCTCCGCCCGATTCGCATCCGTCCACCCGAAGCGGTTGCCCCGGAACGCGTGCAACGCGCCCAGCGCCACCCGCAGCGCTCCCAGCGACGCGTCGTCATCGGCGAGCAAGGCGCTCGCGCGCAGTTCGAGCCCGGAGGCCTCCTCGATCATCCGGTCAAGGTCGGGGGCCGACGGCGGTGCCGTCGAAGATCTCGCGGTGACCAGGGCCGCCGCTCGGGGCAGCAGGTTTTGTACTTCCTCACGCAGGTTTGACGGGTCCTGGTGGTCCATGACCTCAGTCTGACGGACTGAAAAGGGCGGCGGACCGTTTCCGGTCCGCCGCCCGCCGTCCTCAGAACATTGACTCAGTCGTCAGTTCACGTTGAGACCGGTGTCGTCGATGACGAACGAGGTCTGGAGCGAGGCGTCCTCGGTGCCGGTGAACTTCAGGGTGATGGTCTGGCCGATGTAGCTGGCCAGGCTGAAGGAGTGCTGGCTGTAGCCACTGTTGGCGTTGAGGTTGCTGTAGGTGGCCAGGGTGCCCACGACGGTGCCGGAGGAGTTCAGGACCTGCACCGACAGCTTGTCGTAGGCGGTGCTGGTGGTGGTCTCGGCGGTGTCGATGTGCAGCCAGAAGGAGAAGTTCGCCGTCTTGCAGGTGGAGGCGATGCTGACCTTCTGCGACAGGGTGTCGGTGTGGGTGGTGCCGTAGCCGTCGAGCCAGGCGTCGTAGCTGCCGGTGTGGGCGGGCTCGGAGGTGGTGTCGCTGTTGATGACACCGGCGGTGGCGGACCACGGGGTGGCGCTACCGGTCTCGAAGCCGGGGTTGCCCAGCAGCTGTGCGGCGGTGCAGCCGCCGCCACCGGAGGGGTTGACGGTCCAGGAGAAGGTGGTGGAGCCCGAGGCGGTGCCCGAGGACGCCGTCACGGTGACGGACGAGGTGCCGGCCGCGCTCGGGGTGCCGGTGATGGCGCCGGAGGAGCTGATCGACAGGCCGGCCGGGAGACCGGAGGCCGAGTAGGTCAGCGACTTGCCTGCGGAGTCAGAGCCGGAGATCTGCAGGGTGCTGATCGCAGTACCCTGTGTCGAGGTCTGGCTACCGGGGTTCGTCACCGAGACGGTCTCGGTGCCACCGGAGGAGTTGACCGTCCAGGTGAAGGACGTCGAACCCGAAGCCGTGCCGGACGATGCGGTGACGGTCACGGTGGACGTGCCCGCCGCGCTCGGGGTGCCGGTGATGGCGCCGGAGGAGCTGATCGACAGGCCCGCCGGCAGGCCGGTGGCCGAGTAGGTCAGCGACTTGCCCGCGGAGTCCGAACCCGAGATCTGCAGGGTGCTGATCGCAGTGCCCTGCGTCGAGGTCTGGCTACCCGGGTTGGTCACCGAGACGGTCTCGGTGCTGCTCCCCGTCTGCAGGCCGGCGATGCCGTTGGGGGTGCCGATGCCGGTGGGGCCGTCGTAGCCGGTTCCGGCGGTGCACAGGTAGGCGGGGGTGCAGCTGCCGTCGTTGCCGGAGGTGACGTCGTAGAAGTTGCCGGTGTGCTGGTAGATGTCCTGGGCGGGGGTGGCGCCGGCGTTGCCGGCGAGGGCGAACATGGCGGCGACCATGGGGGAGGAGGCCGAGGTGCCGCCGACTTCGTTCCAGCCGGTGTTGCCGTTGGAGGTGTCGTAAACGGCGACGCCGGTGGCCGGATCGGCGTCGGCGGCGACGTCGTTGTCGATGCGGTTGGAGCAGCCGGCCGGCAGGCTCAGTGCGGCCTGCCACGAGGGCTTCGTCTCGTAGGCCGAGCAGCCCGATCCGGTGCCCTCAGAGCCGGTGGTGGTGTTCCACACCGACTCGGTCCAGCCGCGGGAGTTCGACGCGGTGGCCAGGTTGGTGCCGCCGACGGAGACGACGTTCGGCGAGGTCGCCGGGTAGCTGACGCCGTAGTCGGAGTCACCGGCGGAGACCGTGGTCACGATGCCGGAGGCGTGGGTGAAGTACGAGGAGTCCTGCGAGCTCTCGGTGGAGGACTCGGAGCCGCCCCAGGAGTTCGATATGTAGCCGGCCAGGCTCGCGGCGGTGTTCTGCGCGACATACAGGCCGTTGCTGGAGTCGTCGTTGGCTTCGACCAGCACGATCTTGCACAGCGGGCAGATGGCCGAGGCCATGTCCAGGTCCAGGGACTCCTCAAGAGTCCAGTCGTCGCCCGCCGGGGGAGCCGAGGGCAGCGGCGAGGTCTGGCCGTTCTGGTTCACCTTGGAGAAGGTGCCCGCGGGTAGGCCCGCGGCGGACCGGTACGCGGCCAGGTCGGAGGCGGCGTTGGCGTCGTCGTAGGCGTCGACCAGCGCGATGGTCCGGCCCGCGCCGTTCGAGGCCGAAGCCGACGTCAGGTTGTACGCCGACTGCAACTGCGACGGCCCGTACCCGACGCCGGACGGGATGGCGTTGGGGGAGACCGCCGCCGCCGAGACGCCGACCCCGTTCCGCTTCAGGGCGAAGCAGGACTGGTGGCCGACCACGATGACGGCGGAGCAGGCGTGCGTAGAGCCCTGATTCGCGGCCGAGACCGCGGGCTGCGAGGCGTGGGCGGAACCGGCGGCCTCCGCGGCGATCAGGTTTGCGGATGCCGAGGCGGTCGCGGCCGGGGCCGGGGAGGCGGTGGCCCCCGAGGTGCCGGCGACTGCCAGCGCGCTGCCCAGGGCAACGGCTGTTGCCAGGCGCGCGGTCGCGCGCAGGCGTGAACTGATTCTCACGGGGATGGTTTCCCTCTCGGTGTGGGGTGGCGGCACGCCTTGTCAGGCACGCCGCCGTTCGGCAGGGGATGAGCCCGATCGATCTGGAGGGGAAGTTAGCGCCGCGGAGATGGTCGGTCAACGGCCTCTCATATAAGTCTATAGATATGCGCCCACTGGCTGCCGTAGAAGAACTACGCGCCGGTAATAGCTTTTGGCCTGCGTACTTTTCCGTCGGGTTGAGAATCGGGGGCGGGTCGAGATCGAACGCGCGCCGCGTACGATACCGGCAGTGCTACGCAGCGTAGTATCTCAGAGTTCATATATCTGCTGCCCCCGGACTCGTCAAGGCGGGGGATCGGGTCAAGGATCGCCGCGCACCAAGGTGATGCGGCTGGTGTCGAAGATGCTCCGCGCGGTTGTCTTCGGCCCGATCACGACTGCCGCGAACAACGCCCGCAGCACCGCCGCCTGCCGCGCCTCCGGCAACCGCTGCCACTCGTGGGCCGCGTCCGGGCCGGTGGCCACCCCGTCCAGCGCGCGGATGTCGCGCAGGTCCACCTGCCCGTGGTCGCGGCGGAAACCGTCGCGCCGGCCGGCCGGCGCGACGGACGGCCCGCGCCGCATGCTGACCGGACCGTCGAGATCGATCGAGCCGTCCCAGTCGGTCAGCAGGTCCACCGCCGCTTCGCTGACGAAACGTTCCAAGGAGGCCGCGGCTATGTGGAGTTTGCAGGTCCGGGGCAGCGGACTGTTCAAGGAGGCGCAGGCGTACATCCGGTAGTCGCCGACGATCGAGCCGACCATGTGGACATCGCACTGGCCGCAGATGACGAGCCCGGTCAGCAGATAATGCGCACGTTTCCGGTGCCCGGCATGGGTCGCGGCCCGCGCCGTCCGCTCCTTCTGCGCGCTGCGCCAGTCCTCGACGCTGACGCACGGCTCCCAGTTCCCTGGACGGAGCCCGCCCTCCTCCCGGTCAACGCTGCCGCGGAAGACCCGCAGTCCGGCGTACCTCGGTGCCAGCAGAATCCGGTCGACGCCGGTCGTGGTCCAGGTGCTGCCGGTGGAGGTCGGCACGCCGCGGGCGTTCAGGTTCCAGGCGATGGCGCGCAGGCTCTCGCCGTCGAGATACCGCGTGTAGATCTCCTGGACCACTCGCGCCTCGCCGGGAATCAGAGCTCGCATTCCGGTCTCGTAGCCGTAGGCTCGACGGCCGCCGCCGTGCGGCTGCCCGGATTCCGCAGCCAGACGATGCGCCGCGCGGACGGAATCCGACAGCGCCGCGGACGTATGGCTCAGGTGGCGCGCTTGCTCAAGTGCGGACTCGCGAATCTGAGGATCGCTCAAATCCAGCTCATCGCCGAAACCGTGCAACGCCACCGATTTCGACTCCGCCAGGACCAGCAACTCGACCACGTCGGCCGGTCGATGACGGACCAGCATCGACGGCCGGAACACCAGCACCGTCCGCGCCCGGCCTTCGCGGACCGCCGTGAGCAGCGCGGTCCAGCCCGGCCGCTCGGTCTCCGGCTGCCAGATCGCCCGCTGCCGGTCGGCGAACACCAGCTCCGGCCGCACGCTGACGCCGAGCGCGGCGGCCAGCGCACGTCCCTGCCGCTCCTGGGCGTCGATCGGCGCCTGGTCGGCGTCGGCCCGGTGCGGGACAC
The DNA here is from genome assembly GCF_041262085.1 of Catenulispora sp. GAS73. Classification (NCBI taxonomy): domain Bacteria; kingdom Bacillati; phylum Actinomycetota; class Actinomycetes; order Catenulisporales; family Catenulisporaceae; genus Catenulispora; species Catenulispora sp. GAS73. Next base: position 116,557 of record NZ_JBGCCM010000026.1, on the reverse strand, counting down.
AGCAGTAGAGCGCGCCGCGTCCCGCCTGATCTTGCTGCCCGGCCATGTCAGGACACGACGGCGCTGGTGGTCACCTTCGCGGGTGGACCATCGGAGGACACGGCATTCTTCGGATCGCCCGAGGTGCCGATCGGATAGGCGTATCCGTTGACGCCTATGTGTACCCGCTGTCCGGCCGCCGGCGGCGCTTCCGTGACGTACGCGATCAGCGGCGGGCCCACGATGTGGCTGTCCTCCAGGGTGAGCTCGACGCGCCAGTCGGTGCCGCGGAACCGGGAGTCGAGGATCCGCGCCTCGGCGGTACCCGCCCCGTCCGCACCGAGCCGGAGCTGTCCGGGACGTAGCATGACCGTCTGCGATCCACCCCGGTTTTTGTAGCCGTCTTCCAAGGCCAGAGCACCCAGCGCTGTCTCGGCCACCTCGCCGCGCACGACCGCCGGCAGCAGGTTGGCCTCGCCGAGCGTCCGCGCGATGTCGGCGTCGGCCGGCCGGTGGTAGAGCGCGTGGCCGCTGTCGGCCTGCACGATCCGTCCGGCGCGCAGCACCGCGATGAGGTCGGCGAACGACAGCGCCTCGTCGACGTCGTGCGTGACCAGGATCGCGGTGGCGCCGGCCGCGCGCAGCGTGGCGGCGACCTGGGCCCGCACCTCGGTGCGCAGCGCGGCGTCCAGGGCGGCGAACGGCTCGTCCAGCAACAGCAGCTCCGGACGCGGCGCGAGCGCCCGCGCCAGCGCGACGCGCTGCTGCTGGCCGCCGGACAGCTGGTGCGGATGCCGGTCTCCGAGCCCTGACAAGCCGACCAGGTCCAGCAGCTCCTCGACACGTTCGCGACGGCCGGGGCGCGGCAGGCCGAAGCCGATGTTGGCGGCGGCCGACAGGTGCGGGAACAGCGCGCCGTCCTGCGGTACGTACCCGATGCGCCGCCGCTCGGCCGCGACCTGTGTGCGGTCGTCGTTCAGCACGCGTCCGCCGACCGCGACGGTCCCCGCGCTCGACCGGTGGAATCCGGCGATCACCCGGAGCAGCGTGCTCTTGCCGCATCCGGAGGGGCCGAGGATGCAGGCCAGCGTCCCGTCCTCGACGGTGAGGTCCAGGCCGTCCAGGACCGCGGCGCCGCCGTGGCCCGCGCGCAGATCCGTGATCGTGAGTCCGCTCATGTCAGGCTTCTTCCTTCGACGGACGAGCAGTTCCGAGCGTGCGGCGGGTCAGCAGGACGACGGCCGGGACGGACAGGACGGTCATCATCGCCGCGTAGGGCGCGGCGGCGCCGTAGGCCAGGCCGGTGGTGTACGACCAGAACCGGGTCGCCAGCGTCTCGGTGCCGGTGGGGTGCAGCAGCAGCGTGGCGGTCAGCTCGGTGCTGGCGGTCAGCGCCACCATCGCGAACGACGCGGCCAATCCCGGCGCGATCAGCGGGAGCGTGACCCGCCCCAGCACGACCAGGCGGCGCCGGCCCAGCGAGCGCGCGACGTCCTCCACCCCGTGCGGGACGTGGGCCAGCGAGGCCCGCACCGCGGTCAGCGCGAGCGGGAAGAACAGCACGACGTAGCCCGCGACCAGCATCGGAGGCTGCTGATACCAGGGCTGCGCGTAGCGGATCGCGAAGAACACCACGGCCAGGGCTACCGCGATGCCTGGAAGGGCACGCGTCAGATACGCCAGGCGCACGATCCCGAAGGACACGTGCCCCGGGTGCCGCCAGGCGAGCAGCGCGACCGGCACCGCCGCCGCGGTCGCCACGGCCGCGGTGACCAGCGCGTAGCCGGCGGTGGTCGCGGTCGCGGTCCAGATCGAGGCGGACGGCAGGGTGCTGGAGTTGCCCTTGGCCAGCCAGTATCCGAGGGCGTACACCGGGACGCCGAGGGTGGTCCCGACCACGGCGGCCAGACCCGCGACGGCCGGGATCCGCCCGGCGCCCAGCCGGATCGGGTCGGCGGGCCGGGCCGCCGCGCCCTCCCGCACCACGCGGCCCCGCCGCCGACCGGCTCCGGCCTCGGCGCCGATCACCAGGACCGCCAGCACGATCAGCACCAGCGCCAGCACCGACGCCGAGACCGTGTCGAAGCTGGTCTCGAACTGGGTGTAGATCGCGGTCGCGAAGGTGGTGTAGCGGACCATCGCGAACGCGCCGTACTCGCCGAGCAGGTACAGCGACACCAGCAACGCACCGCCGGCCAGCGCGGGCCGGGTCTGTGGGAGCGTCACGCGCCACAGCACGCGCCACCGGCTGTGGCCGAGGCTGCGCGCCACTTCTTCGGTGGCGGCGTCGCTGCGGCGCAACGTCGCGGCCACCGGCAGGAACACCAACGGATACAGCGAGGTGGTCATCACCAGCACCGCGCCCCAGAAGCCCCGGACCGAGGGGAACAGCGAGACCCAGCAGTAGCCGTGCACGAATTCCGGGACCGCCAGCGGCATCGCCAGCAGGACGGTGAAGACGCGGCGGCCGGGTATGTCAGTGCGCTGCGTCAGGAAGGCGGCGCAGAAGCCGAGCACCAGCGTCGCGGCCGTGACCGTGACCGTCAGCTCCAGTGTGTGCCACAGAAGCGTGGTGACCAGTGGACGGCCCAGCAGCCGGCGGACCGAGTCCCAGCCGGACTGCCCGGCCTGCATCACCACGAACACCAGCGGGCAGCACACGACGAGCGCGACCGCGGCGGCGACCAGCGGAAGGGCGAACGGAGCGCCGGAAGCCCGGCGACGTAACGTCGCCGGGCTCATCGTCTTCAGTAGAGAGTTCTGGCTCACGAAAGGAGGCCGACGCTCTGCAACAGGTCCAGTGCCTGCTTGCCGTCACCCAGATCGGTGGCCGGGACCACGGGGTCGGCGGCCGACAGCGGCTTGTTCAGCTTCGCGGCGGTCACATCGGCCAGCAGCGGGTACTCGTAGCTCTGCGAGGTGGCGATGATCTGCTGCGCCGGCTGGGAAACCAGGTAGGCCAGGAACGCCTGGGCCGCGGCCTGGTGCTTGCTGGAGGACAGGATGCCGACGCCGGAGACGTCCACCAGCGACCCCGGGTCTCCGGCCGCGAAGAAGGACAGAGCGCTGTGCACGGAGCCGGCCCCGACCTCGTCGCGCATGCGGTACCAGTAGTAGTGGTCCACGACGCCGCCGGCGACTTCGCCCTTGTTGATCGCCGCGATCAGGTCCTCGTTGGAGCTGTAGACCTTGCCGTTGGCCTTGAGGCCCTGCAGCCAGGTCTTGGTCGCGTCGGCGCCGGCGGACTTGATCATGCGGGTCACGATCGGCGTGAAGTCGGTCTCGCTGGGCGCGATCCCGAGCTTGCCCTTCCACGCCGGGCCCGCCAGGTCCTTCACCGACGTCGGCAGCTGCGCGGCCTGCACCGATCCGGTGTTGTACGCGAACACGGCGCTGCGGGCCGAGACGCCGACCCAGTCCCCGGCGGCCGCGCTGTCGGAGGCCGGCACCGCGCTCAGCGTGCTCGCGTTCACCTTCGCCAGCAGGCCCTTCTCCTCCAGCGTGGTCAGCGCCGGCGGGTTCTCGGCGAAGAAGACGTCCGCGGGGGAGGCCTTGCCCTCGGTCAGTACCTGGTTCGCGAGTTCGGCCTCGTCGCCCGAGCGCACGTTCACCGTGACCCCGGACTTGGCCTCGAAGTCCTTCACGAGCGCCTGCACGGTCTGCTCGTGCTGGCCGCTGTACACCGTGATGGACTGCCCGGCCACCGAGCCGCCCGACGCGGAACCGCCGCCGGAGCCACCCGCCGCCGGCTTCGAGGTGCTGCTGCCGCACGCCGCCAGCACCACGCTGGTCAGCGCGGCCCCGAGGACCACCCCCGCCGACTTCCGACCGGACCGTACGGCACGCGTGAGCACCGAGAACCTCCCTGTTGACGACGAACTGCCGCCGCGTTCGGCCGACGGGCGCTCGTGGTTGAGCCTAGGCACACCGTACTTAGGATTGCCTAAGCGAAGAACAGGGGGGTAGGGGGTGGACGCTGGCGCCGGGGTGGCGCGCTCCGGCAGTGGTTCAGGCAGGGGCTCAGCGGTGGCTCGGGCAGCGCTCCCCTTCTGGTCAGGCCGCGTCAGGCTGCGTCAGACCGCGGACGACCGCCGTTCGGCGGAGGCCGGCGAGTCGATGCGTCGCACGATCTGCTGCGCGTCTTGGCCGAGGCGGCGCAGACGTTCCGGGGAGAGGTTGTCGACGACGAGGTGGCGGACGAACGCGACGTGGGCCGGTGCCGCCTCCTCCATCTTGCGCATCCCCTCCGGGAGCAGGACGGCGTTGGTGAAACGGCCGTCGCAGGGGTCTGTCTCACGGCGGACGAAGCCTCGGGTTTCCAGTCGCCGGACCATGTGCGACAGGCGGGACAGCGAGACGCTGGCGGCTTCGGCCAAGTCGCTCATCCGCATCGTCCACGCCGGGGTCTTGGCGAGCGTCGCCATGGTCATGTACTCGACCATGCTCAGGTCGGCGTCCCGTTGGAGCCGGCCGTCGATGGCCCACGGCAGCCTGGTCATCAACCGGACCACCGCGAGCCATGCCGACAGCTCTCCGGCGTCGAGCCAGAGCCCCTCGTGGGGGTCCGAGCTCACTGGCGGTAGCTTCCGTGCCGGAACTCCTCGACGAGGCTCGGACGCGTCGGACGCCAGCCGAGCTCCCGCTGCGCCTTCTCCGCCGTGGTGGACTGGTCGAGCAGCAGGACTTCGGCGAAGTACTCACCGAAGCGGGACTGCGCTTCCTCGACCGACCCCGGCACCGCGCCCGGCGCGCCGACGGCGACCGCGACGGCCTCGGTGATCTCGGCGACCGTCGGGTTGCTGCCGTCGCCGAGGATGTAGTAGCCGCGCGCGCTGTCGTTCTCCAGCGCCAGGCGGAAGGCGGTGGCGAGGTCGGCGGCGTGCACCGTCGACCAGTGCTGGCGGCCGTCGCCGAGCATGATGAGCTTTCCGGACTCCTCGCGCGGGGAGCCGAGCAGCGCGCCCGGGAGGGCGCCGCCGCCGTCGCCGTACGCGACGCTGGACACCAGGATCGTCGTGCGCGGGCCGTCGGCGGCCAGGATCCGCTGCTCGATCGGCTCCTTCCAGGCCACCATGGCCGGCGCCCGGAACGGGGAGTCCTCGGTGATCGCGGTGTTGTCGCCGTAGACCCACAAGCCGCTGATCTGGACGTAGGGCTTGCCGGTGCCGGCGTAGGCCTCGATGACGGCGTCCACGACCGCGTTGTCGACGTCCGCGCTGGTGGCGTCGCCGGGGCTCGCGGTGTGCACGGCGCCGTCGGTGTCGGCGAGCAGCTGCGCGACCCGGGCCCGGTCGGCCAGGTCGACGACGACCGGGGTCGCGCCGTTGGCCTCGGCGGTCTTGGCGCCGGCCTCGTCGCGGACCAGCGCGACGACCTCGTGGCCGTGCTCGCGCAGTTCGGTCAGGACGTGCGAGCCGATGAACCCGGTGGCGCCGGTGAGTGCGACTTTCATGGTCTTCACCCTTCTGCGGGTTGGTGCGGTTTCGACTTGCTCCTTCAAGTGAGACTTTAGGGCTGATGACTTGAAGCGTCAAGTGGAATGGGGGAAGACTGGTGCTGAACTGCGCGTCTATGCGTGATACGTGATGCTGTGACTTGAACTCTCAATCCTGGTTGGGGAAGACGAGTTCGGCGTTCACGCCGTCGGCGAGCAGGAAGTAGCCGAGGAAGGTCACCCCGTCCTGCTGCGCGTCGAAGCGTGCGATCCGCACGCCCTCGGGCTCGTGGAACACGTCCCCCGGCCCGAGCGCGACCGCGGCCTCGCCCTCGATCTGGTACACGGCCGAGCCGGTCTCGATGCTGCCGAAGACCGGGCCGTTGTGGACGTGCAGCCCGGCGGCGTAGCCCGGGGCGATGGTGATCCGGCGGATCTCGACGCGGTGCGTGGCAAGGGGTTCGGGCAGCTTCTGGTCCAGGACGATCACTCGGCTCATCGGCGGCTCGGCTTCGGCGGTGGTCGTGTCGGCTTCACCGGTGTATTCGACCCCGTATTCAGCGTCCGTCACGGCGTCGCCGAACTCTGCGGTGCGGCCGTCCTCGGGCAGCTCCTCGATCGCCAGATGCGTCATCTCGCCGTCGGGCGTCGCGCCGTGCCAATGCCATTCGCCGGCCTCGATCCGCACGCTGTCGCCGGTGCGGATGGTCTCGACCGAACCGCCACGGCGCTGCACGAGCGCGGTGCCGTCGGTGACGACGAGGACCTGGCCCAGCGGGTGGTGATGCCAGCGCGTGCGGGCGCCGGGTTCGAACCGCACGCTGTCGACCTGTGTGCGAGACGGGCCGGCGGGCGTGGCGAGTTCGTCGATGAAGGCGCCGCCGGTGATCCACTCGGAGGAGGCGGGGGCACCGGTGCGGGGAGTGCGGGAAATCTGCATGCTCGGTCTTCCTTCGGTGGTCAGCGGACGGATGGGGCGCCGAGCAGCGCGAGAACGCCCTCGATCGCCTGCTGGAAGGCCTGCGGGTCGTTCGCGGCGCGCGCGAGGACGTACCCGCCCTGGAGCGTGGCGACGATCGCGGTCGCCGTCGTCACCGGATCGAGCGCCGGATTCAGTTCGCCGTCGGCGACCCCTTCCGCCACGAGGGCGGCCAGGCGCTCGCGCAGCCAGCTCAGCGTCTCGGCGACCGGCGCGACCAGCATCGGCGTGGCCATCACATCCGGGTCCTGAGTCAGTCGGCCGATCGGGCAGCCCTTCATGACTTCGCGCTCGCGACGGAGATAGGCGGAGATGCGCTCCAGCGGGGTGCCCGGGCCGGACAGCACGGCACCCACGCTCGCGCGCATCTCTTCGGCGGTGCGGTCGATGGCGACGCGCGCCAGCTCCTCCTTGCCGGAGAAGTGGTGGTACATGCTGCCTTGGCCGGCGTCGGCTAGCTGCTGGATGGTCTTCGGGCTGGTCGCGACGTAGCCGCGTTCCCATAGCAGTGTGCGGGTGCTTTCGATGAGCCGTTCTCTTGTACTCACGGGGGGTAGTGTACATACCAGTAGGTACAGGGGCGACGGCTTTGGGCGGGGTCGGCCCGGAGTTCTCGCTACCGGCGGCCGGGGAAGTGCTGCTGATGTAGGGCCCTGATATAGGTCTTACCTTGCTGTCTCGGCATTCGAGACGAGGTCGCTGAGGATTCGAGTGCGGGGACCGGTACCCTTGGCTGTATGACGAGCGATTTGTCCACAATGCAAGACACTGAAGCATCGCAGGAGGACGCGCGCGGCCGTCTCCTGGAGCTCCGCGCCAGCATCGACAACCTCGACTCGGCCGTCGTGCACCTGCTTGCGGAGCGCTTCAAGTGCACCCAGCAGGTTGGTCGGCTGAAGGCCCGGTACGGTATGCCGGCGGTCGACCCCGAGCGGGAGGCCGTGCAGATCAAGCGGCTACGGTCGCTGGCTGAGGAGGCTCATCTGGACCCGGAGTTCGCGGAGAAGTTTCTGAACTTCATTATTGACGAAGTGGTGCGGAATCATCGGAACCACGCTGCGGGGCAGTAGGCGGGGTGGTTGGTGCTGGAGGGGCGGGCCGTCTGCTATCGATGGGTCTTGGTGGACGGCCGGGTTGCTTTTGTCGGACGGCCGGGCTGCTTTTGTTGGGGCGTCTGGCTTGCTGGTGCTGGTGCTGGTGCTGGTGCGGGTGCGGGTGCGGGTGCGGGTGCGGCGTGGGCTTTGGTGTTGGTGTCGGCGGCGCGTGCTATATGTACGTACAAGGGGCGATAATTTCCTAACAAAATGCCAGCATGCCCCACTCGCACACTGGGTTGCGTCGGCGGCTGCCGGTTTTCGTTAGCAAGATCGCGCGGCGGTTCAGGTTTCTGCGGCGTCGCGTTGGCGGCTGGCGGTTTGCGCGTGCACGACCGCGCGCCGGTCCGAGTCACTGCGCATGTCGTAGGCGGCAATCGTCGTGCGTGGTGGGCGCCTTGAGGCCTCCGGCGGGCGCTCTACAGCGAGGGGGCGACCCGCGCGTCCGGCGCTTCGGCGGCGGCCCGCGACTGGTCGGCTCCCTTTACGCTCGTGGTGCGCCGCGCTGTCTGCCGACGGTCGCTGCTTGTGGTCGCCAGGGTTCTGGGTCCCTCGCCGCGTCGTCGCCGTAGACGGAACCAGCCCGGTTTGGCGGAATCAAGCCGCATCGCTGTTGCTGTGGTCGCCTCTCGTTCGGCTTGACACCGCCAAACCGGGCAGGTTGGCAGAGCCCGCCGACGCGGCGAGGGACCCAGAACCAACACCCCGCATGGTCCGGTCGGACCCGACGAACCACGTGGTCGGCCAGCGCTGGCCCGTCACCATCCGCAGCTGCCGAGGCACCGGGTTCCAGCGGAACCGGCAGCTTGGCCGTATCGGCAGGCTCGTTGTCGCGCCGCTGCCGATCGTCGTGGCGGCCGCCGGCGGCCCGTCCTCATCCCGACGTCGCGTCTAGGTGCAGTCGCGTCGTGATGCGGTACCGGTCGCCGCGGTAGACCGAGTGCGCGAACTCTACGACGCGGCCGGTGGTGTCCTTCGTTGTGCGCTCGACTTGGAGTAGGGGGGCGTAGACCTCGATGTCGAGTAGTTCGGCCTGCTCCGGGTTGGCGACCGTTGGTTCCATCGTCTGTACGGCGTCGGAGACCGTGATGCCGTGCCGGTCGCGTAGGAGGTGGTAGAAGTTGCCTGATTCGACGTCGTCCGGTTTTAGGTTCGGGACCAGTGCTGCTGGGACGTCCAGGCGCTCGATCGCGATCGGTTCGCCTTCGACTAGTCGTACGCGCACGATGCGCAGGATTGGTGCGGCGGCGGTGATGTTGAATCGGGTGGCGCGTGATGGGCCGGCTGGGGACGTGCGGAACGTGACTACGTGGCTGGTCCAGTTGCCTTCCGCGGATGGGGCTGCCAGGGCTGCGGGGCCGTCCGCGCTGTCGCCGGTCAGGGCTTGGTCGATCTTGCGTGGGCTGGTGAAGGTGCCGCGGCCCTGGTGGCGGACCAGGTAGCCGGAGCGGGCCAGGTCCTGGAGTGCCGCGCGGACCGTGGGGCGGGACACCCCGAGGGCCTCGGCCAGGTCGCGCTCGGAGTCCAGGCTGGTGCCGGGGGCTGCGGTGTCGATCAGTTGCAGGAGGTGGTCGCGTACGCGGTCGCGCTTGGCGGTGGCCACTTTGCGGGCCGGGCGGGTCTCGCTGCCTGTCACATCGGACGATTCTGCCAGGTGGAGCGGCGGGCGTCTTGGGCCGTCGTTGTGGCGGGGCGTTGGTGGGGGAGTCGGGGGGAGGGGAGGCGCGGGAGGTACGGAAGTCATCGGAGCAATCGGTAGGGCGGCGCGGCCCGGGCTCAGGTCGGGCCGCGCCGCCGGTCGGGAGGGACCCGGCCGGCGGGCCAGCCTGGTCCCGGGAGGCCGGTCAGGGGCGGATCAGCTGTTCGGGACGCTGTCCGTGAAGTGCGTGCCGCCCTGGTAGTAGCCGTTGACTGTGCTCTGCACGTCGGCTGGGGACTGTGCGACGCCCTTGGCGTAGTAGACCCAGTTCACCTTCTCGTTCCAGGTGCGGGCGCCGGTGAAGGGCAGGTCGATGAACCACTCGTTGAAGTCGATGGTCATCGCCTCGCGCGGGTAGTACTTGCCGGTGCTGGAGAAGACCTGCTTGCCGTCGATGTAGTACGTGACGGTGCCGCCGTAGACCGTGGCCACCAGGGTGTGCCAGCCCTGCAGGCTGCCGATGGTGTCGTTCGTGACCCGGTCCATGGCGTCGGCGCTGTACCAGGAGGTCGTGTACATCGAGTTCGCCGGGCCGCCCCAGCCGCCGTTCGGCAGGTACTCGAAGTCGTCCTCGCTGTAGAGCGAGTTGTCGGGGGTGATGGTGTAGAACGTCTCGTTCACGTGGTCGCCGTTGGCGCCGGTGGTCGGGGCGTCGTTGAAGTAGACGCGCGCGGCGTAGGTGCCCTCGAAGAACTTCTGGTGCGTGGTGTCGATCTCGGCCTGCTTGGTGCCGGACGTGGTGCCGTCGGTGGAGGCGGTCAGATCCATGACGTGTCCGCCCTGGGCGGTGCTGTCGGCGGGGAAGCTGAACGTGTCCGCGGTCCAGGAGTTCTGCACGCCGGGGCCGCCGGCTCCGGTGCGGATCGCCCAGCCGTGCGCGCCCAGGTTCGGGTCCGACGGGCCGCTGTAGGAGAAGTCGTCGAACAGTACGCCGGACGGTGTCCCGCCGCCGCCGGAGCTCGGCGAGGTCGAGGGGCTGGTGCTGGGGGAGCTGGACGGGCTGGTCGGCGGGTTCCCGCCGGGCGCCGTGCCGGAGACGACCGATCCGTTGACCGCGAGCGTGATTGTGCTCGTCGGGCCGTATGAGGTCTGCGAGGCGTTGAACGAGTAGTCGTCGGCCTGGTCCACCGGTGCCCAGCCGGCGGCGTTCATCCGCAGCTGCAGGTCTCCGGTCGAGGCGCCGGGCGCCAGCGAGCCGCCGGTGAACCCGACCTCCAGGTAGTGGTCGGCGGTCGCGGTCGGCGAGGCCAGCGTGCCGATGGTGCCGGTGACGTTCCCGCAGCCCATCTGCGCCCATTCGCAGGAGAACTGGTACGACGGCGAGGAGTCGATGGTGAAGTAGTAGCGGATCTTCACCGTCGACAGATCGAGCGGCCCGCTGCCGGTGTTGGTGACGGTGAACCAGGGCTCGACCATGTCCGAGCCGGCCGAGCCGACGTGGTAGGCCAGCGCGGCCGGCGCGCCGGCCGCGTTCGCGGTCGTGGAGAACGCGGCCGCGGTGAGGCCGAAGGCGCCGGCGACACCGGCGGCGGCCAGCGCCGCTATCGAGCGGCGAGGGGCGGGATTGTGGCGCATCTGAAGAGAACTCCTTGTGGGGTCGGTGGCTGCCGAGGCGGTTCCCCGTGTTCACCTTGGACAGGACCATAGGTAACTTCCTGGAGCTGCTGGCGTTCAGGATGCGACCGAGCCACTGGTCTGTCAAGACCTCGTTCCGCTGTGCCCGATATGGCCATTTCTTGTGGTCACAGACGACCTTCGGTCAGTTGCTGCCGAGGCTGGGGCGTGTCAACGCGGAACCGTTGACATTACCAATGGGAAAGTGCAAGCATCCGTCGCACCTCGCTCATCTCCATCCGACAGAGCTCGAAGGAGAGGATCACCATGCGCATACGCATCTCGGCCGCCCAGGCCGCAGGCACTGTTCTCGTCCCGCTGCTGGCGCTCGGCGCCACGGCCTGCTCCAGCTCCGCGTCCGGCGGCACGTCCTCGACCGGCGGCGCGCAGCCGGCCGCGGTGGCCGGCTCCGGATCCGGCGCCGGCAAGACCCTGACCGTCTGGTACATGGACGGCGACCTGTCCACCGAGGCCCAGAAGGCGATCGACGACAAGTTCACCGCCGCCACCGGCGCCCAGGTGAAGGTCGAGATCCAGCAGTGGGACGGCATCAACACCAAGATCGCCACCGCGCTCGCGCAGGACAACCCGCCGGACGTGATCGAGATCGGCAACACCGACGTCCCGCTGTTCGCGGCGAGCTCCGGCCTCACCGACATCACCTCCGCACTCCCGCAGCTGCAGAACGGCCAGCACTGGCTGCCCGGGCTGGAGGGCCCCGCGACCGTCGACGGCAAGAGCTACGGCGCACCGCTGTTCGCGGGCAACCGCGCGGTCATCTACAACAAGAAGATCTGGGCCGCCGCCGGCATCACCACGGCGCCGACCACCTTCACCCAGCTGACCTCGGACCTGGACGCCATCAAGGCGAAGAACCCCGCGCCGGACTTCTCAGCGTTCTACTTCCCCGGCCGCTACTGGTACGGCGCGCTGCAGTTCGTCTGGGACGCCGGCGGCCAACTCGCCACCGAATCCGGCGGCAAGTGGTCCGGTGCCCTGGAGTCGCCGCAGGCGCAGCAGGGCCTGACGGCCTGGAAGAGCTTCGTCGGCAAGTACTCCTCGGCGGCCTCCCAGGACGTGGACACCACAGCGCCGGACTTCAACACCCTGTTCGCCCAGGGCAAGACCGCGACCATCCTGAACTCGAACATCAACCGGATCCTGAAGGTGGACGCGTCGCTGAAGGACGACATCGGCACCTTCCCCTTCCCCAGCGCCACCGACGGCAAGACCCAACCGGTCTTCCTCGGCGGCTCCGACCTGGCGATCGCGGCCAAGAGCAAGAACCAGTCCCTGGCCCTGGCGTACCTGAAGGCCGCGACCGACCCGAGCGTGCAGTCCTCGGCCATCGTCGGCATCGACCACTGGATTCCAGCGTCCTCCGAGGTGATCGACCAGACCATCAGCACCCTGCCGGACGTGTCGAAGGCCTTCTTCACCGCGGCCAAGACCTCGGTCCCGACCCCGGCCGTGGCCGGCTGGGCGACAGTGGAGTCGGACAAGTCCATCAACGACTTCTTCGCCGACATCGCCACCGGCCGCAAGTCCCCGGCCGACGCCGCCAAGACCCTCGACGCGCACCTCAGCCAGGCGCTGAACGCGCCCGCGCAATGAGGTTGCCGACCGCTGCGGGGGCGCCGGCCGGGTACGCCGCACCGGCCGCGCTGCCTGTGCAGGCTGAGCTGGTCACGCCGCCCGAGCTGGCTGACCTGCCCGAGCTGGCTGAGGTGGGCGCGCTGCCTGAGGTGGCCGCGCTGGCCGCGCTGCCCGAGCCAGCTGACCCGTCCGAGCTGCCTGAGGTGGCCGCGCTCGCCGAGTTGGTCACGCCGCCCGAGCTGGCTGAGGTGGCCGCGCTGCCCGCACTGCCCGAGCTCGCTGAGCCGACTGGGTTTGGTGCGCTGGCTGAGCTGTCTGTGTCGGCCGAGTCATCCGAGCGTCCCGCACCGCAGCCCCACCACCCCGAAGGAACCCACCCGTGAACGCCTCGCCCACCCCCGCGCTCCGGCGCCGGGGCGCGCCGCGGACCCGGCCCGCCGCCCCCGCCGATCCGGGGGCGGTGCCTCGCCCGCGGCGTCGTCGCCGGCAGCTTCAGCCCTACGTGCTGCTCGTGCCCGCTGTCGTTCTGCTCGGTGCGGTTGTCGGCTATCCGCTTGTGCGGCTCGGTGTCATCTCCACCCAGGGCTTCGGGCTTCGTACCCTGATCACCGGCCGTGCCACCTCCGTCGGCGGGGCCAACTACACCGCGATCCTGCATGACTCGCAGCTCGCTTCCGTCCTGGTGCGCACCGTCGTCTTTGCCGCGACGCTCGTTGCGGGCACCGTCGTCGTCGGGTTCGGTGCGGCGCTCATGCTGGTCGCCGTGGGGCGGCGGCTGCGGGTGGCGATGATGCTCGCGTTGCTCGGTGCGTGGGCCATGCCGACGGTGGCTTCGACGCTGGTCTGGCAGTGGCTCTTCCAGCCCACCTACGGTGTCGTCAACTGGCTGCTGACCCAGCTGTACGTCTTCGGCGATCTGCGGCAGCACGACTTCCTCGCCGGCACCACCTCCGGGTTCGTCGTGGTGTGGCTGCTCGTGGTCTGGATCTCCGTGCCCTTCGTCGCCCTCACGCTCTACGCGGGCCTGAGTCAGATCCCCGGCGACTACTACGAGGCCGCCGCGATCGACGGCGCCGGGTACCTGCGGCGGCTGCGCACCGTCACGCTGCCGTTCCTGCGGCCGGTGCTCCTGCTGGTCACCGTCCTGTCGGTGATCTGGGACTTCAACGTCTTCAACCAGATCTGGATCCTCACCAAGGGCGGCCCGGACGGCGCCACCACCACCATCGCGATCTGGTCGTTCACCAAGGCCTTCGCCTCACAGTCCTACGGACAGGGCGCGGCCATCGCGGTGTTCTCGGTGGTGCTGCTGGCCGTGCTGGTCGGCTGGTGGGTCCGGCGCCTGGTTCTCTCCGGAGAGGAATCGTGAGGGAGCAGTCATGAGGGAGCAGTCATGAAAGCATCGCCCCGTAACAGGGTCCTGCTGAACATTGCCGGCTGGGCGTTCGTCCTGGTCTGGGCCTTCCCGCTCTACTGGATGGTCAACACGGCCTTCAAACCGCAGCACGACATCCTCACCTCCACCCCTAAGTTCCTCCCGTTCCCGTTGACCCTGGCCAACTTCGCCGACGCCGTCGGCAAGCCGCACTTCGGCTCCTACGTCGTCAACAGCCTCGTGGTCACGCTGTCCGTGGTGGTCGTCGCGACCGTCGTCGGCTTCCTCGCCGCCTTGGCCCTGGCCCGCTTCCGCTTCGTGGGCCGGCGCGCGCTGCTCGTCACGATCTTCGGCATCCAGATGATCCCGGCCCCCGCGCTGGTGATCCCGATGTTCCTGACGATGAAGAACCTGCACCTGCTCAACAACCTGCTGTCCCTCGGCCTCACCTACACCGCGTTCGTCGTCCCGCTCACCATCTGGATCCTGCGCGGCTTCGCGCAGGGCATCCCGGTCGAGCTGGAGGAGGCCGCCGAACTCGACGGCGCGAGCCCCGGCCAGGTCATCCGGCACGTCATGCTCCCGCTGCTGGCCCCCGGCATCATCGCCACCTCGATCTTCGCCTTCATCACGGCCTGGAACGACTACATCTACGCCTACGTGATGATGAAGGACGACGCCCACTACACCCTCCCGGTGTGGCTGGCCACCTTCTCCACCAACACCGGCACCGACTACGCGGGCCTCATCGCCGGCTCGACGCTGTTCGCCGTCCCCGCCGTCGTCTTCTTCCTGATCGCGCAGACCCGGCTCACCGCCGGCATGACCGCCGGCGCCGTCAAGGGCTGAACCGGGCTGTGCCGGGATCGAACCGGGCTGAACCGAAAGGCTTTTCGTGATAATCCCCCGTCCCGCCGAGTACACCCCGCACTCCGGCGAGTTCGTCCTGGGAACCGTTCTGAACCTGGTCGCCGATCCCGGTGCCGATCGCGCCGCGGACCTGCTCGCGTCCTACCTCGGCGACCGCCCGCGCACCAACGCGGGTGCGGCGGCGCCGGTCGTCGAGCTCCGCCTGGACTCCGGCGCCCACGATCATCCGCAAGGCTACGACCTGCGCATCGACCCGGACCGCGTGCGGCTCGCGGCGTCCACTGAAGCAGGGCTCTTCAACGGCGTGCAGACCCTGCGGCAGCTACTTCCAGTCCCGGCGGCCTCCGCGGCGTCCCAGCGCTGGCCCGCCTGCCACATCCGAGACGCGCCTCGCCTCCCCTGGCGCGGCGTCATGCTCGACGTGGCGCGCCACTTCATGCCCATCGATTTCCTGCACCGCTTCGTCGACGAGATCGCCCTGCACAAACTCAACATCCTGCATCTCCACCTCACCGACGACCAGGGCTGGCGCGTCGAGATCGACGGTCTGCCGCTGCTCACCGAGATCGGCTCGACCCGCACCGAATCGATGGTCGGCCGCGCCGGATCCACCGTCTTCGACGGCGTCCCGCACTCCGGCCACTACACGCGCCGCGAACTCACCGCGCTCGTCGAGCACGCCGCCGCCCGCGGCGTCACGATCGTCCCCGAGATCGGCATGCCCAGCCACACCCGCGCCGCGATCGCCGCCTACCCGGCGCTCGGCAACCGCCCGGACGTCCGGCTCCCGGTCTGGACGTCCTGGGGCATCAGCGAGGACATCCTCGCCGTCCACGACGAAGCCCTCGACTTCTGCCGCCACGTGCTTTCCGACGTGATGACCCTCTTCCCGTCCCGCGCCATCCACATCGGCGGCGACGAGTGCCGGACCGTGCAGTGGCAGGAGAGCCCCGACGCCCGCGCCCGGGCCGCGAGCCTCGGCCTGCCGGACGTCTCCGGCCTGCTCGGCTGGTTCCTGAGCCAGATGCACGCCTTCCTGACCGAACACGGCCGCCGTGCCGTGTGCTGGAACGACGGCGTCGACGACCTCGACCCCGGCGTGGTCGCGACCGCCTGGCTGAAGCCGGAGCACGCCGCGGAGGCGATCGCCCGCGGCCACCAGGTGATCATGGCCCCGCACGAGCAGACCTACCTGGACTACCGCCAGACCGGCCACCCCGACGAGCCGCCCTCGGCGGACGACCGCGTCCTGACCCTGGCCGACGCCTACTTCTTCGACCCGCTGCCGACCGGCCTGACCGCGGTCGGAGCCGCCGCCCTGGACGACGGCTCCGGCGGGCCCGGCGTGCTGGGAACCCAGGCCCAGCTCTGGACGGAGTCCGCACCGACGACGGAGGTCGTCAGGCATCTGCTTTACCCGCGGCTGTGCGCGTTGGCCGAAGGCGCGTGGAGCGACGAACGCCGTGATCCGGCGGACTTCGCCCGACGGCTCCAGCCCCACCTGGAGCGGCTGGCGGCGCTCGGCGCGTTGCCGGCCGCTCGTCCGGCCGGCTGGGAAGGCGCTCAGTACACGCAGGGGATGCCGTTCTGAGAGTTGGCGTCGACCGCCGGGCCGCTGTCGAGCCCGCCGCCCGAGGTGCTCGCGCTGGTTGAGCCGCTCGACGGAGTGCCTGTCGAACCGCCGGTGGAACCGGTTGAGGAGCCGCCGGTCGGCGTGCTCGCGGTGAGTGTGGACTGCTTGAAATCACCGCCCACGACGACCGTGATGCCGTTCGCCGGCAGCGAGCCACTGGCGACCGGCACGGTCCCGGCGGCCATCGCCGTGGCGATCTTCTGCGCCTCGTCCTTCGCACCGGCGCCGTACTGGATGACGGTGTGCCGGACGTTGTCGTGGTTGCCGGTCTTGGTGACCGGGACGCCGGTCTTGTCCATGATGAACGAGGACACCTTCAGCGCCAGGCCGTTGCTGGGGGTCCCGTTCAGAACGGTGATGGCGTCCTTCGGCGGCGTCGGGGTGGCCGTGGTGGCCGGTGCGGTCGGTGCCGAGGACGACGGCGCCGACGAGGCGGTGGTCGGGGGCGCGACCGCCGCGTCGTTGTTGAAAGTCGAGGCGAACTCCTGCTTGATCGCGGCCGGATCGACCGTCACCGCGTCCTCGCCCTTGATCGTGATCGGTGCGCCGGTCGGCAGCGTGATGAACTCGGCGTTGCCGCCGGTCAGGTTGGACGCGCTGGCGGCGAAGTCGAGCACGTTCCAGTTGTCGTTCTTGTCGATCACGATGTCGTTCGCGACGACCTTCATCAGCGAGTCCATCTTGCCCAGGTCGCCGAACAGACCCTCACCGCGCAGCTTGGACATCACCGAGGACAGGAACGCCTGCTGCCGGTGCGTGCGGTCCAGGTCGCCGTTGATCAGGTGGAACCGCTGGCGCACGAACTGCAGCGCGGTCGCCGCGTCGAGCGTGGATATGCCGGCCGGGAGATTCAGACCGGTGCCGGCGTGGTCCTCGATCGGGTCGTAGGCCGGAGCCTTCAGGCATACCTGGATGTTGCCGATCGCCTTCACGATGTCGTAGAACCCCAGCAGGTTCACCTCGGCGAGGTGGTCGATGTGCTGGCCGGTCAGCTTCTGCACGGCGGCGATCGTCGCCTCCCGCCCGACCTCCCGGCTCTTCGCCTCCACATCGGCCTTGTTCTTGTTCCCGGCCCCGACCAGCTTGGCCTCGGCGTAGGCCTTGGCGTCGCCGTACGCCTCCTTGATCTTGCCTTTCCCGTCGTCCGGGAAGGTCGGCACCAGCGACACCGTGGACGAACCTCCCGGCCGGTCGACGTCGCTGTCGCGCGGGATCGAGTACGCCGTGACCTTCCCGCCGTTGGCCGGGATGTGCATGAAGATCAGGACGTTCGTGTTGTAACCGCCCTTCTCCGAGGACCCGGCGTGCAGCTCGTCCTCGACCAGCGATGTCGGCAGGTCGTTGCCGTTCATGTCCTTGCGCGAGTCCAGCCCGATGAGCAGCAGATTGATGTCGTTGCCCAGGTGCTTCGGGATGTAGCCGCCCTCGCCGGGCTTGGCCGCGTTGGTCGCGTTGGACGTGTGCAGGCTGTCGTTCAAGCTGCTGTTGACGTACCAGATCGAGCCGGTCGTGACGACGACAGCCGCACTGAGCGTGCAGGCCACCACCCGGCCGGCTATCACTCCCGCCGGTGGACGTTCCTTGCCGGAGCGGGGACGGCTCTGCCGGCGCCTGCCGTGTCCCGGTTCAGGAGCCCGTCGTCCCCGCTGTACCTCGTTCTCGCCATACCGGTTGTGGTCCTCGTACTCGTCGTACCGGTTGTGGTCCTCGTACCCGTCGTGCTCGTCCGGCTGCCAGTAATCAGACATGCCGCACCCCCACTTCCCGTTCCCGTAAAGCTGCCGCCCCCCGAACACCCCGATCTCAGCGATCTGATGGCCCGGGGCGGCGACAGCTTGGTCACGGCCGCGCTACAACCAGGAGGTCGTCAGCTGCGCGTGAAGGCGGAGGTGTGCTCGGCGGCCCAGGTCGTGAACGTCCTCGGCGCGGCGCCGGTGACGTCGGCGACGGTGCTGCGCACCGGCGACTCGTCCAGGTTCTCGTCGGCGTAGAAGTCCAGGAAGGCGTCGATGTAGCGCTGCGGAGTGCCGTCGGCGGCCATGGACTCGCGCGCCTGCTCGTCGGTGAGTCCCACGAAGTTCAGCGTCCGCCCCAGCACCTCGCCGACGATCGCGACCTGCTCGCGGGGGAGCAGCGCCTCGGGACCGGTGGGCAGCAGCACTTCCCCGGCGTACCGGTCGGGATCGGCGAACACAGCAGCGATCACGGCGGCCAGGTCTGCCGGGTGCAGGCAGGCCGTGGCCACATTCGGGAACGGCAGTGTCACGGTGTCGCCGTCGCGCACCTGCCCGGCCCACCGCAGCGCGTTGGTCATGAACGCCGAGGGCCGCACCACGGTGTGCGGCAGCTTTGACTCCGCCGCGGCCTGCTCGCTGCGCACCATGTACTCGGTGACGGCGTTGGACATGTCGCCGCTGCCGGCCGACACCCCCGACAACTGCACGACATGACCGATCCCGGCGTCGCGCGCCGCCGCGTACAGCCCGGGCATGTCGGCGTAGCCGGGCAACAAGAACAGCGCCTCCGCGCCGGCCAGAGCGGACGCCATCGTCGCGGGGTCGTCGAGATCGGCGACCGCGGTCTGGACGCCGTCGCCGGCGAGCCGCGCCGCGTCCGCCTCGGCGCGGACCAGGGCCCGCACCGGCATGCCCTTCGCGACCAGGGCCGAAACCAGGGACCCGCCGACGTTGCCGGTCGCCCCGGTGACCACAGTCAGAGCGCTCATCGCTTCCGCCTCCTTGTCGATCTTCTCGATGATTTCAGGCTACTGAGTATCAAGAAGTCCGCGGTCTATGTCGGCGGAACGCTGCCCGGGTGTCGGTCGTTCCACCATCGTGAACGACAACGGGGACGGCATCTATCTTCATGGCTTCACCCGCGACGGCGGGTCCATGGGCCAGTCCGGGCCCTACCCGCCGGACCAGACCGCGGGGATCGAAGAGGGTCGCAAGGCTTTGAAACGCCTCGGCGCGCGCTACGTCATCCGGGTGCGGGCCGCGACCGCCGCGGAGGCTGCCGAGCAGGCCGTGCGAGCCTTTCAGGACCCTGACACGGATACGCCGCCCGAGCCGCGGTCACTTTCCGACCGCGTCGGCCGCGTGGTAGCCATGGTCGCCATCAAGCTGACCAAGCCCTGACCGGCCTGGCCGTATCGCCTGTGAACCAGCGGCGGCCGGGGAACTGCCCAGCCAGTCCGGCGTCAATCGCCGAACCGCTGCACAGTCGATCCCCGGCCGCCGTCGCAGTGCTCTGATCTTCAGTCCGCAGCGAGTCGTCTCAGCAGGTGAGGTTCCCGCCCGGCGAAACACCGAGGACCCCGGTGATCGACTCGTAGTCGTTCACCCGGTCCTGCATCTCGCCGGTGTTGCCGCCGTTGCACTCGATGTCGTTGATGGCGCGGATGGTGGCGCCGAACCCGTTGCCGTTGACCATCGCGTCGTGGGAGGTCACGGAGCCGTTGCCGGTCCCGGTGAACCAGTACCACAGCGCGGTCTTCCACGAGGTGGCCGAGTCGGTCGCGACCAGGTTCGGGTTGTCGAGCAGGTCGATGCCGAGAGCGTTTCCGGCCGCGTAGTAGTTGAAGTTCCAGCTGATCTGCAGCGGGCCGCGGCCGTAGTACTGGTACGTGCCGGCCGGGCAGCCGTAGGACTCGCTGGCGCAGTAGTTCCCGGACTGGTCGATCTCCGAGATGTACACCAGGCCGCCGGTCTCGTGGTCGACGTTGGCCAGGAACGCCGCCGCCTCCTGCTGCTGCGTCGCGGTGCTGCCGGTGGTCGCGAACGCGGGGTACGCGCTCAGCGCGGCGACGAGACCGTCGTACGTGTAGAAGGAGTTCCGGTTCGGGAAGATCTGGTTGAACTGCGCCTGGCTGACGACGAAGCCGCCACCGCCGCCGCCACCACCCCCGCCGCCACCGCCGGAGCAGGTGTACGGCGACCAGTACCAGGTGCTGATCGTCGGGTCATAGCCGGGGTTGTCGTGGGTGGCTATGTAGAGCCCGCCGTTGGCCGTGTACGTGACGATGGCGCCGGTGCTGTAGTTCTGGCCGGCGACCCAGGCCGGGTAGCTGCAACTGCCGCCGCCACCGCCCCCGCCACCGCCGCCGGAACACGCGCCCTGATCGGCCCACACGTTCTGGCCGTTGTTGCCAGGGATATCACCCTGGGTCCACCACTTGGCAGACCAGTTGTCGCCGTTGTAGGAAGCGGTCTGCCCGCCGGTGTAGACGGCGGTCGAGCTCCACGGCGCGGCGCAGGCCGCCGCCGCGTGCGCCGGCGCCTGGGGGAAGGCGACCAGCGACAGCCCGAGCACACTGGCCAGTGCGACCAGCAGCGCGAGCAACCGGGAGCGTCCCGGTGCGTGAGTAAGGGTCATGTGCCACTCCGTTGTGTTGTGGGGGACATCGAGTGGTTCCCCTAGGAGCAAACAGAATTGGTCCAGACCAGTCAAGGGTTTGGGCCGGAATTGGTCCAGACCGGTTCGAGCGACCCTTACTCAAAATGTGCGAGCCTTGACATCGTCGGTGGCGGTAGCCTGCCTCAAGAGTGCCGCCGCCACAGAAGCAGTAAGGCGAAGCATATGAACCGCATCATGGCGCCATTGGTCCTGGTCATGTCATCCGCTGTGCTCGTTGCTTGTTCCTCCTCGGCGTCCCGTCCGGCTCCGCCGCCGGCGTCGAAGACGTCTCCTTCCGCTGCCTCTTCCTCGTCCTCTTCCGCTCCTGCGACTCAGCCCTCTGCGACAGGCGCGAAAGCTCTCGTGCTGGGCCTGCCCGACCTGCCGTACGGCTGGGCGGTCTCCGTGCTCTCCACGAACAGCTCGGTGTCGTCTCCGTGCGCGGCGCTCACCGCGGACGCGAGCAAGCAGCTGTCGGCGCAAGCCGAAGCCGACTTCCAGCAGTCGGAAGACGGCCCGTTCCTCCAGGAGATCCTCGCCACCGGACCGGAGCAGCAAGCGCACACGGTCTGGGCGTCGATCCAGCAAGCGGCGGGCAAGTGCGCCACGCCGGACTCCAACGGGGAGTCGACGACGCTGTCCACCACACAGTTCCCGTCCTATGGCGACGAGAGCTACGCGCTGCAGCTGAAGGCCGTCCGGGCGGGGGTGACGTACACCGGCGACGTCGTCGTCATCCGCAAGGGTCAGACCTTCGTCGAGGTGGCCGTGTTCGGCGTTCCGGGCATCTCGCCGGTGTCGGCGCCGCTGGTCCAGCAGATGGTCGGCAAGGCCGTGGGCAAGCTCACGTAACGGGTCTCCAGTTCCTTTAGTGGTCGCGTCGGTGCTACGGTGATCTCCGAAGTTAACGGAACCTCAGTTCCGTTAGTGATCTGGAGGTGGGACTCGTGGAATACCGACGGCTGGGTGAGTCAGGGCTCGTCGTCCCCGCCCTGAGCTTCGGCGCGGGCACGTTCGGCGGCAAGGGGGCGCTGTTCAGCGCGTGGGGCGACACCGACGCCCGCGAGGCGCGGCGGCTGATCGACATCAGCCTCGACGCCGGCGTGACGATGTTCGACACCGCCGACGTCTACTCCGACGGCGCCTCCGAGGAGGTGCTCGGCGCGGCCGTGAAAGGCCGGCGGGACCAGGTTCTGCTGTCGACCAAGGCCGGCCTGCCGGTCGGCGACGGACCGCAGGACGCGGGCACCTCGCGCTCGCGCCTGGTCAAGGCCACCGAGGACGCGCTCCGGCGGCTCGGCACCGACTACCTCGACCTGTTCCAGGTGCACGCTTTCGACGCCGGCACGCCGGTCGAGGAGACCATCTCAGCCCTCGATGATCTGGTGCGCGCCGGCAAGATCCGCTATGTCGGCGCGTCCAACTTCTCGGGCTGGCAGCTGATGAAGTCCCTGGCCGCGTCGGACCGGCTGCACGCGTCCCGCTACGTGGCCCACCAGGTCTACTACTCGCTCGTCGGCCGCGACTACGAATGGGAGCTGCTGCCGCTGGCCGCCGACCAAGGTGTCGGCGCACTGGTCTGGAGCCCCCTGGGCTGGGGGCGCCTGACGGGAAAGATCAGGCGCGGAGAACCGCTCCCGGCCGGCAGCCGTCTGCACCAGACTGCCGACTTCGGTCCGCCAGTCGACGACGAGCAGTTGTACGACGTGGTCGACGTCCTGGAGCAGCTCGCCGACGAGACCGGCGCCGCCGTCCCGCAGATCGCGATCAACTGGCTGCTGCGCCGCCCCACCGTCGCCTCCGTCATCGTCGGCGCCCGCAACGAGGAACAGCTTCGCCAGAACCTCGGCGCCGTCGGCTGGGAACTCACGCCGCAGCAGGTGGCGCGCCTGGACGCCGCGAGTGGGAAGGAGGCGCCGTATCCGTATTTCCCTTACGAGCGGCAGGAGGCGTTCGCGCGGCTGAATCCGCCGCTGGTCGGGACCCGGCGATAGCGCCCCGGTCGATCATCGCGACAGGACTTCTTCCGATCCCCGTGCAACCTCCTGCCACACTCCTTCCGTCCTAGGCGGGACATGGGAGGGGAGGGTGCTGGATGCGCCTTAGAGATGAGGCAGAGTTCAAGGAGTACGTCGCCGCGCAGTCGCTCGCGCTGCGCCGTACCGCCTATCTGATGTGCGGAGATTGGCATCAGGCTGAAGATCTCGTGCAGACCGCCCTGCTGCGGTTGTACCGGTGGTGGTCGAAGGTGCAGCGCAGCGACAGCCGCGATGCGTACGTCCGCCAGGTCCTTGTCCGCTGCCTGATCGACGAGCGGCGGCGGAGCTGGCGCCGCGAGCGGCCGTTCGCCGAGCTGCCGGAAGTCGGCCTGCACATGCGGGACGAGGACGGCGGGAGCGGTGAGGACGCAAGCTCTGGCTCCGGATTCGAGATCCGCCTCGGGACCCGCGACGAGATCTTCGCCGCGCTCGCGAAGGTGCCGCCGCGTCAGCGCGCGACGCTGGTGCTGCGCTTCTGGGAGGACATGTCCGTCGAGCAGGCGGCGCATGTGCTGGGCTGCTCGGTCGGCACCGTGAAGTCCCAGACCGCGCGCGGCCTGTCCGCCCTGCGCACGCTGCTTCAGCCGATCGCAGAACCCTCCATCAGCCGGACCGAGAAGGAGTGGGATCGATGACCGACAACCAGTACCGTGACGACCGGGTCCATGACCTGTTCGCGCAGATCGCCGACGACCCGGCCCCGCCGCTGGGCTTCACCGCCGACGGTATCGCCGACGTCGGCCGCCGCGGCGCCCGCACCCGCCGGATCGCCGCCGTCGGCGGGGCCACCGCCGGCGTCGCCGCGATCGCCGTCGCCGTCGCCGCACTGCCGGGGGCCGTGGGTACGGGGCGGGGCGTGACGAGCGGGTCTCCGAAGATCAGCCCTGCCGCCACCAGTTCCTCTTCCTCGTCGGTCGCACCGGATCCGGTCTGCGCGGCGGACGTGGCCAAGGCCGTCGTGCAGGTCGCCGGGGACCAGGGATACGAGGCGCGGAAGAGTCTGGCACTCCAGGCGTGCCCGATGCTGCGGGCGATCGGCACGGTTCTCGACCCGTCGGGCAAGCACCTGGTGGAGGCCGACATCAGCGGACTCGCGGTGCGGCCGGACATCGCGTCGACCGAGGTGGTGACCAGTGGCAGGATGCTCGGCCCGGTCGCCAACCTCTGCTACAACTACGAGGGCGCCGCCTCGACCAAGAACCAGGCCATGTGCGCCGAGCTTTCCGAGGCCTCCATCGAGGTCGTCTTCTCCTACCCCGGCGAACCGGACCCGTCCCAGCGGACCGGAGACCTGACGCTGGCCAACCGCGGGCCCGGCGCCGGCACCGGATCGACCTCCTGGATCGAGAAGAGCACCACGACTCTGAAGGACGGCTCCACCCTGACCCTCAGCGAGGTGCGGAACGGGGACCGGGTGGCGCTCAAGGCCAGGCGTGTGCTGGCCTCGGGTTCGGCGCTGACGATCGTCGCCGCGGACGGCCACGACACCACATCCGCGATCGAGCAGCCGGGGTCGGTCTACAACCCGTTCCCGTTCACGCTGGAGCAGATGGCGGCGGCGGCGAGTGTGAAGGAATACGTGCCGCTCAAGCCGTGATGTCGCACCGGGAGCGGTGAACGGCGGCACCCGGAATCGGCGGTGACTCGACTGCTGCCGGCATGGGTTCGCGTGGCATCGCGAACAACGAACAGCGCGGTGGCGCTCCCGAATCCGGGGGCGCCACCGCTGGTTGCTCTCCGGTGTCAGCCCGACAGTGGCATCGTCATCTGCGGCGACACCGGCGACGCGTCCTGATGCAGCTTGCTGACCGCGGTCCCCATCGCGAAGAACTCGATGGCGTGCTCGCCCCAGACCCAGTCGTTCTCGTGCACGGTGACCCCGACGATGCCGTCCGCGCCGACCTGGTTCCCCTCGTACTGCATGCGAGACATGGCGATCTCGCGCGCGTCGTAGACCGCCTGCGTGTACGTCCCCAGCTCGGTGTTCTGCCCGGACGCCTGAAGCGCCTGCCGGAACGTGAGGTGCGCGACGTGGTAGACGCACGTCCCGAGCACCAGCGCCCGCGGAACCCAGCCGTGCTGCCACAGCGTCCAGAAGTCCTGCCCGGACAGGTGCGACGTGAACGGCCGCCCGGCCGGGGTCCGCAGCCGCATGTCGTTGTTCTCGGCCTTCACCGCCGTCCCGATCGCGACGAACTCCATGATCTCGGCCGAGAACGCGTACCGCCGAGCCCGCACCTCGACCCCGATGATCCCGTCGGCGCCCAGCATGTCGGCCTCAGCCTCCATCCGAGCCATCGCCAACTCCCGCGCGGTGTACATCGCCTGCGTCAACACCGTCAGCTCCTGACTGGTGTTCCACCGCGCCGGCTGGATCCCGATGTGGTAGATGCTCGTCCCCATCACCAGCCCGACCGGTGCGAACCCGGCCTGCGTCGCCAGCACGAACTCGTTCACCGACAAGTCGGACGTGAAGCACGGCCGGCCCTGCTGCGACTGCGCGAGCCGTCCCCTGGCCGAGTCCGGAAGCGGCTGCTGTTGCTGGGATATCGGTCCGTTCTGCTGGGCCATGGTTCTCTCCTCCGGTACTCGCCGTGTGGTGGTGTGACCGGACTATGCTTCGCCAGCGCTTGAACACTGTGGAATCTGTGTTGAGCGATCTAGAACATCGTGTGGTCGTTCGCCGCCGTGGCAGGAACATCCTGCACGACATCCCAGTGCTCGACGATCTTCCCGTCGCGCACCCGGAAGGTCTCGGCGACTGCTTGGCCGAGGTCTCCCGGGTTCGCCTGGTAGTGATACCGCACGGTGACGTAGTCGCCCTGCGCCATCACCATCTCGCTCGACACCACCGCCTTCGGGTGCGCGGCGGACTGGGTCTTGTAGGCCGCCGCTACCGCTGCGGACCCGTTGGGCAGGTTGGGATCGTGTTGGTAGAGGTTGTTCGCGAGATAGCGCCCGATCACCGACGGGTCGTGCTTCTTGTAGAGCCCGTCGAAGTACGCGTTGACGATCTGCTCGCTGCGTCGGGTGGACGCCGCGGGGTCGGGCAGGTCGGTGCGCGGGCTGCTCAGCGTCGAGTACAGGTCGTTGCCGCTCGCGGTCTTCGCCGGCACCAGCTGGATCACGTCCCAGTGCTCGGCCAGCTTGCCGTCCTTGACCCGGAAGGTGTCGACGATGTCCGCGAAGCTGACACCAGGGGACTGCTGGTAGTCGTTCATGATGCTGATCAGGTCGCCCTGGGCGATGACCCGGACGAGCAGGTTGCGCGGCTGCGGATTCTGACTCGCGCGCCAGTCGATGTACGTGCGCAGCCCCTGCGGGCCGTCGCTCAGCGTCGGGTTGTGCTGGATGTAGGTGGGGCTGACGTACTGGGAGATCACCGAGGAGTTGTTCGAGTACAGCAGCTGCTCGAACATGTAGGTCGTCAGCGCCTCGTTGATCGCCGTCGTCTCGTCACCGGTGCCGGAGCGATGCGCGGAGCCGGCTGCGGCCGACGGAGCCGCGGCGGCGGTCACCGCCAAGGCGCCGACCAGCAGTGCGCCGGCGGATCCTGCCGCGGTGAGCCGGGAGAACTTGCGTGAAGCCATGGTCGTGGGAAACCTTCCTGGGACGTGGATGTGGGGCTGGTGGAAGTGGACTGATGGATGGGGACTACCGGCCCGATCGCAGGCCGGGGGTGAACAGGACCTTGCCCGAGCGGCCCGGACGCTGCGCGTGCGCGAGGGCGTCCTGGAACTGCTCCAGCGAGTACGTCGCCTCGACCGCGACGCTGAAGACCCCCTGCTTCAGCAGGTCGAACAGCTCGCTGTAGACCTGCTCCCGCTCCTCGCGCGAGGCGTCGCGCACCCAGTTCAGGACGAGGAACGCGCGCAGCGAGACGCCCCGGAACATCAGGTCGGGCAGCGGGAGCGTGGGAGCCTGCCCGGTGATCGAGGTGAAGACCACGACGGACCCGCCGGATTCGACGGTGCGCACCAGCTCGGCCACCTGCGCCGAGTCGCCGGTGCCCTCGAACAGCACCCGCAGCCGGGCCTGGCCCAGCGCCTCCAGCGCGCGGTCGCCGAGGCCGTCGCCGTCGATCAGGACCAGGTCGGCACCCAACTGCTCCACCTGCTCGGCGACCTCCTGGCGGCGCACGACCGCCAGGACCTTCAGGCCGGCGTGCTTGGCCAGCGGGATGAGGTTCTGGCCGACGGCCGAGTTGGCCAGGTTCATTCCGATCCAGTCGCCGGGCTGGAAGGCGGCGAAATCGCGCAGCAGCAGGTACGCCGTCGCCGAGTTGATCGGCAGCATCGCCAGCTGCGGCGGGTCGGCGTCGTCGGGGACCGGTACGACGTACTCGGCCGGCACGACAATGCGCTCTGCCCATGTCCCGTACTGGAACGTCGGCAGGAGCAGCACGCGGCGCCCGACAAGCGCGGCGTCGACGCCGGGCCCGGCCTGCACCACCCGCCCGACCCCCTCGCCACCGAGCCCGCTGGGGACCCGCGGCTGCACCGCGAACCAGCCGGCCGCGAACAGCACGTCGGAGGGGTTGATCGGAGCCGCCTCGACCTCGACGAGGACGTCGCCGGCGCCGGGTACCGGGTCGGGGTTGTGGGCCAGGGCGACGGTCTGAGCCAGGTCGCCGCCGACCGCGGAAAGGATGATCTCGGACATGACGTGCACCTTCGGCATCGTGGAACGGCGGTAATGGACTAACGCCGATTGACGCTTACCGTTCTAGCACGACGATCGCCCGCCGCGTAAGGGGCTTTTGAAAATAGACCTTGTCGCCTACCATGAGGACATGGTCAGCAGCGGAACTCCGAAGCCCGCGGTGCAGGTCCCGCCCGCCGCGGCGGCGCTCGTGGACCTGCTCAACTCCCGGCCGCACGCCACGCCGCTGCTGCCGGACACCCTGCAGGACGCCGCGTCGTCCGGTGATCTGCTGCGGCCGTTCGGCCAGCCCGAGGGCGAGTCGCCGCCGCCGGAGCGGATCGCGCAGCTCAAAGTCCTGCGTTCGGACCTGATGGACCTGGTCGGCGGCCCGGAGGGACAGGGCGGGGAGCAGGCGTGGGCCAGGCTGACCGAGCACGCCTCAGACGTCGACCTCCGCCAGTCCTTCACCCCGTCCGGCGAGGTGCGCCTGCGGCAGGTCGGCGGCGACCCGGTCGTCGGCGCCGTCATCCTGGCCGTCGCGCAGTTGGTCGCCGACGGCGCCTGGTCGCGGATCCGCGCCTGCGCCAACGCGTTGTGCAGCCACGTCTTCTACGACACGACCCGCAGCCGTACCCAGCGCTGGGACTCCTACGAGACCTGCGGCAACCGCACCAACGTCGCCGCCCACCGCGCTCGCGCGCGCAGCCGTGCGTCGGCTACCTGAGCGGCGTCTTCCTGAATCGCGCCTGAATCAAGACGCAGCAGGCCGCTGCAACAGCCGGTCGAAGACATTGCTGAAGAAGGCATCGAACGAGGCCCCGCTGCGGCTGGTCCGAGCCGCGAGAAGAGCTCCCTCCCAGGCGGTCATCACGAACAGCGCGGTGGTCTGCGGATCCAGGCTCTGATCGACGTCGCCGAGACGCACCGCGTCCGCCAACGCTCCGGCCAGAGCCTCGCGCCAGTAGGTGAACCCCTGCTGGACCTGCTCGCGCAGCACCTCGCTGTGGTCGCTGATCTCCGCTCCGAAGTTGCCCAGCAGGCACCCGCGGGAGTACTCGTAGCCCTCCTGCTCCGCGCGCAGGAACTCGAAGTGGCTGCGCAGCCGGGTCAGGGGAGCGACCGACTCGTCGGCGAGGTCCTCCAGCCGCCTGGTCTGTCCGTACAGATCCAAGATGGTGACGGCGAGGGCTTCCTTGCTCTCGAAGTGGTTGTAGAACGAGCCCTTCGGGACGCCGGCGGCGTCCGTGATGTCCTTGACGCCCGCCGCGTTGTAGCCGTGCGTGTGGAACCGCTCCGCGGCCGCGTCGACGATCTGCGCTCGCATGCTCTGCCTGGCCATTGATACCTCCGGTCTCCAATATGGCCGCTCGTCTTGATCCGTGTCAACCCAGGTCCGCCCGGTTGACGGAATTCAAGACGACCGGTCATCATGAAAAAGTCCGGTGGGTTCGCCGGCTCCCTCCACACCTAGGAGTTCTCATGTCTGTCTACCGAGCAGTGCAGGTCAGCGGCTCACGCAGCTTCGCGGCGGTCCAGCGCGAGGCCGAGGAGCCGGGGCCCGGCTTCGTCCGCCTGCGGGTCGAAGCCTGCGGCGTATGCCACTCCGACGTGTTGGCCGTCGAAGGGCTGCGCGCGGACCCGTCCGTCCCGGTCGTTCCCGGGCACGAGATCGTCGGCGTGATCGAGGCGGTCGGCGAGCAGGCGGGCAGCTGGCAGGTCGGCGACCGCGTCGGCGTGGGATTCCTCGCCGGCCACTGCGGGGAGTGCGACTCCTGCCGCCGGGGCGATTTCGTGTACTGCCAGAACCAGCAGCAGACCGGTACGACGGTCGACGGCGGCTACGCGGAGTCCGTGATCGCCAAGGCGACCGGTCTCGTGCGGATTCCGGAGGGCCTGTCCTCCCACGAAGCCGCGCCTCTGCTGTGTGCCGGACTGACCACCTTCATGGGGCTGCGCGCGATCGACGCCGCGCCCGGAGCGCTCGTGGCCGTGCAGGGCATCGGCGGCCTGGGCCATCTCGCGCTCCAGTACGCGGACAAGCTCGGCTACCGTGTCGCGGCCATCGCGCGCGGCGCTGCGAAGGCGGAGCTGGCGTACTCGTTCGGAGCCGACCACTACATCGACAGCAGCGCGCAGGATCCGGGAGTGGCGCTGCAGGAGCTCGGCGGCGCGGCGGCCGTGATCGCCACGGCGTCCTCCGGCGCCTCGATGAGCCCTCTGATCCCGGGGCTGGCGCTGCGCGGTCGGCTGGTCGTCCTCGGCGCCTCGGACGACCCGATCTCGGTCCAGACCTCAGATCTGATCTTCGGCGGCCGCAGCATCGTCGGCAGCCTCACCGGCACGCCGAGCGACAACGAGGACAACCTGCGCTTCTGCCTGGCCCAGGGGATCCGGCCGATGACGGAGCTGATGCCCTTGGCGGAGGCGGCGAAGGCCTACG
The DNA here is from genome assembly GCF_041262085.1 of Catenulispora sp. GAS73. Lineage (NCBI taxonomy): Bacteria > Bacillati > Actinomycetota > Actinomycetes > Catenulisporales > Catenulisporaceae > Catenulispora > Catenulispora sp. GAS73. The sequence goes on along the minus strand of NZ_JBGCCM010000026.1, from coordinate 86,766 downwards.
AGCACATGATGTCCGGGCAGGCCAGGTTTCGCGTGGTTTTGGACGCCGCCGTCTGAGACGGCTATCTCACTGCGTGGCGGGTGCCTGGACGGCGCCGAACGAGCTTTGGTCGAGCCAGTCGCCGAGCGCGGTGTAGGCGTGCTCGCGGACCTCGGGCAGCGAGAGGAAGACGTCGTGGCGTGCGCCGGGAACCGTCAGCAGTGTGTACCGACCGCCCAGGCACGGCGTCCGCCCCGCGATCTGCTCGACGTCCAGAACCAGGTCGGCGCGGTCGCTGAGGTCCGAATACCGGCGGGAGAAGTGCGTGCGGTCGGACCTGAGCACCAGCGTCGGCACGCTGCCCAGATCGAGGCCGCGATGCAGGCGGGCATGGCCGCGCCGGATCGCGTTCAGCCAGCCGAAGGTGACCGGAAAGCCCGACAGGGGCTTGAGTCCGAGGTCGAATTCCCACTCGCCGGTGCCGCTGCAGTGCAGCGTGGCGCCGTACACGCCGGGGAGCTGTTTGAGTGCGCGGAAGGGGGCGACCTTCGCCAGGACGCGCAGGGCCTGGGTCAACACCGCGCGGCGCGCCGCCGGATAGATCTGGAGATCGAACCACGGACTGTTCAGCGCCATGCCGGCGACCGGAGCCACGCCGCCGTTCGCGCGTCGCCGGTCCAGCCACAGCGGCAGGATCAAGCCGCCGGTCGAGTGCGCCGCCAGGAGAACCGCGGCTCCGGGGTGCTCCTCGCCGATCACCGCGACGGCGCGTTCGAGCTCCTGGTCGTAGTGCGCCAGGTCCGACACGTAGTGCGCCGTCTGCCCCTCGCGCAGCGCTCGGCCGCATTTGCGCAGGTCCAGAGCATAGAACGCGAGGCCGCGGGCCGCGAAGAAGTCCGCGAGGTCCGTCTGGAAGAAGTAGTCGGCGAATCCGTGCACGTACAAGACCGCGCCGTGGACGACTTCACCCTCGCGCGGATCGCGCCGCACGAGCACCGCGGTGACGGCGCCCTCGCCGTCCGGGTCGGGGCCGAGCTCGAACACCTGCTGGTGATAGCCGGCCAGCCGGTCTGGCGTCCACTGCGACATTGGCTCGTCCTCCGCACGAAAGCTGTGAGAACGGCAGAGTAGTGGTCCGGCGTGAAGCGAGCGAGGATGCGGGGTGTCAGCTGCCCTGAGGCAGCCTCTTAGGGAATCCGCGCGTCGTGCTGCTGCGCGGCCTCCCGCACCTCGTCGGTCAGCTCGGCTTCCTTCACCGGCCGCACCGACGTGAAGTGCCGGCCGACCGGACAGTACTGGAGCCGTACCGTTCCGAGCCGGACCGCCTTGAGCGACGCGCCGGGAATCCAGATCGTCGTGAACAGGTGGCCCGCACGGCACCGCACCACCGTCTTCAAGCCGACGGCATAACCGCGCTTGCGCATGTAGGCCGTCTCCAGGGCGATCGTCCCGGCGACGAATACGAGGGTGCGTAGCAGGCGCTTCTTCGGCTGGCCTTCGCAGGACGCGCGCGTCTTCTTCGGCATAAGCCCAGTGTGCACCCGGCGCCTCTTCCCTGCTCTGCCGAACGTCGTTCACCACCGGGTTCAGGAGGCTGTCGTGCCCTGCGAACGCGTCCCTGTCGTGCCCATCAATTCGGCCTCGGCCGAGGTGCCGTTGGCCACCTCCCGGGCCAGGTCCGACAGCCGCAGGTTGTGGCTGCGGGCGTGCCCGCGCAGCAGCGCGAACGCCTCGTCCACTCTGATGCCGCGCCGCTCGGCCAGCACCCCCTTGGCCTGCTCGATCGCGATCCGGCTGGTCAGTGCGTACTGGAGCTGTTCGGCCAGCAGGTCGGCGTGCCGGAGGCTGCGGTGCGCCAGGATGGCGACGGTGGCCACGTCGGCCAGGGCTTGGCCGCTGCGGACGTCCGCCTCGGTCAGCGCGCCGGGGCGTTCGCAGAACAGGTTGAGCGCGCCGATGACCTTCTCACGCAGACGCAACGGCAGCGCGTGCGCCGACACGAAGCCGGTGGCCTGCGCGGCCTCGGCGAACCGGGGCCAGCGCTCGGCGCTGGCGAGCAGGTCGACGTTGACGACCGGGCGGCCGGTGGTGAAGGCGTCGATGCAGGGACCGGCTTCCGATTGCAGCTCGAAGAGCTCCAGCAGCCGCGCGTTCTCCGTGGAAGACGCGGCGGCGTGCAGCACCTTGGCCGCGTCGGAGAGCATGATGCCGGCGGCGTCCACATCCAGGATCTCCACACAGCGCTCGGCGAGCGTTTGCAGGAAGTCGATGACGTCGAAGTCCTCCACCAGCGTGTCCGTGGTGTCGACGAACGTCTCGGCGAGCAGTCGTTCGCGCGTCATGTCCATGCCTCCCAAATACGGCCGCCAGCCCTGCCGGCGGCACTCCCCACGCGATCGGACCAGCGATCGGACCAGCACTCGGACCAGCACTCGGACCAGCGATCGGACCCGCCGATCGGACCCACGAGCTACAACCCGTCGAAGCGCAGCCGGCGGGCCACGACGTCGGCGGCGACCTCGGCGATCAGCCGGTCCCGGCTGTAGGCGTAGGCCCGGAGCCGGGCCAGCGCCTCGGCGAGGCTGACGCCGAGCTGCACGCTGATCATCCCGGTCGCCTGGTGGACCTCGGCCCGGTAGGTCTGCGGAGCGGCCCATCCGGCCGGGACCCAGTTGTCCGGCCCGCCGTCCCGCACCGACCGGCGGCCGATCAGCACGACGGTGACCGCGATCGCCAGGCCCACGGCGTCGGTGTACTGCTTGTCGCTCAACGACCCCTCGGCCCCGCGGTACGCCAGCATCGTGCCGACGCTCATCGCGCCGATGTTCAACGGGAACGCGAACACCGCCCGGACCCCCAGCGCGGCGGCGGCCGGGGCGAACGCCGGCCAGCGCGCGCCGGACGCCGTCAGGTCCGGGGCCAGCACCGGAAGGCCGCTGGCCGCGCAATCGGTCCCCGGGCCCTGGCCGAGCGTGAACTGCAGGTGGTCGACCTCGGCGCTGACCGCGCCGCTGCCCCAGGCCAGGACCGTGCCCGAGGGCCCGGAGCCGACCCCGGCGGTGATGCCGTCGACGCCCAGGGCGCGCGCCGCGGCCTCGGCGGTGGCCCGGTCGTCAGCGAGGAGCTGATCAGAGTTCCGGTCCAGCATCGCCAAGACAGTCGTCATCTGAGCGCTGACCATGCGGATATCGCCCTTCCTCGCCCGGAACGATAGCGGTTCCTAGGTGTCCCGGCGATGACGAACGGGCCCGGGTCGGCCTTGTGGCGCGGGTTCGTTCGGCGACGCGGATCCGCCGCGCCGAGTCCGGTTTCGGAGCACGCCACCGCGACGGCGAGGCGTCCTGGCGACAGTGGTGTCGATGATGATGGGGGCATGGAGCATTTCGATCTGATCGTGATCGGCAGCGGATCCGGCGACTCGGTCATCGGCCGCCGGCCCCGGGACTGGAAGGTCGCGCTGGTCGACGACGCGGCGGTCGGGTTCGGCGGGACCTGTCTGAACGTCGGCTGCATCCCGTCGAAGATGTTCGTCTACACCGCCGGCCTGGCCGAGGCCGCCGGCGGGGCGGGAGAGTTCGGGCTCGACCTCCCGGCCCCCGCGGTGCGCTGGCAGGACATCAGGAATCGGATCTTCGACCGGATCGACCGGCATTCGGCCGAGGGACTGCACCACCGCCGCACCGGCGGCCCGGATCTCACCCTGTTCGAGGGCGAAGCCCGGTTCGTCGGTCCGAAGACGCTGCGGGTCGCCGGTGGCGCGACGATCAGCGCGGACCGCGTCGTGATCGCCGCCGGCTCGCGGCCGATCGTGCCGGACGTGCCGGGACTGGCGGACGCGGGATACCTGACCAACGAGACCGTCATGCGAATCGAGAAGCTCCCGGAGCGGCTGCTCATCTTGGGAGCTGGTTCGATCGCGGCGGAGTTCGCTCATGTCTTCTCGGCCCTCGGCGTGAAGATCACCGTGATCGCCCGATCCGGCGGCATGCTGAGGCGGGAAGACCGGGACGTCTCGCAGTTGCTCACCGACGTCGCCCGCCGGAAGTGGGATCTCAGGGAACGAAGAGAAGTCACCTGCGTCGAGCACGACGGCGCGGTTGTTCGCGTTCACCTGAAGAATCCAGACGGCGATGACGGCAGCGACAGCGACGAAGTCGTCGAAGGCGACGAACTTCTCGTGGCGGTCGGGCGACGCTCCAACGCCGACCGGCTGGACCTGCCCGCGGCCGGGATCGCGACGCATCCGGACGGCCGGATCGAAGTGGACGAACGGCAGCGGACGAACGTGCCCGGCGTGTTCGCGATCGGCGACGTCAGTTCGGAGCACCAGCTCAAGCATGTCGCCAACCACGAGGCCCGCGTGGTGGCGCACAACCTGGCGCATCCCGATCAGCCGATCGAGGCCGACCACCGGTTCGTCCCGCACGCCGTCTTCACCTCACCGGAGATCGCGTCGGTGGGACTGACCGAGCAGCGGGCCCAGGCCGACGGTGTCCGGTACGTGGTCGGCCGGCGCGACTACAAGGGGATCGCGTACGGCTGGGCGATGAACGACCCGGAGGGCTTCGCCAAGGTCCTCGCCGATCCGGAGACCGGACGGCTCCTCGGCGCGCACATCATCGGCCCGCAGGCGTCGGTCCTGATCCAGCCGCTGATCCAGGCGATGAGCCTGGGCCAGGACGCGCTCACGGTGGCGCGTGGCCAGTACTGGATCCACCCGGCGATGACGGAGCTCGTGGAGAACGCACTGCTCGATCTTCCGCTGCGAACCGGATGACGACTCGCGCGACGGCCTGACGGCATTGCCGACGACCTGCCCGTGGATTACTCGATATCGGGGGTATGGAAGGGCTCGTGCGCCGACCGAAGGTCACGGGAAGCAGGTGCGACGGCATGATCCGACAGGTGAAGTCCACAGCCCTGAACGTGCGGGGCGACAAATCGGTGGCTCGGCAGGCGATGCTCCTCACCGGGCAGAAGCTCCTCGACGAGGTGCTGGCCGTGGCGCCGAAGCTGCCGGTCCGCAGTCAGGAGACATTGCGCGAGCAGTATCCGGGGCGCACTACCGATGAGATCGCGGCGCTGCTGATCCGCACCGCGTCGCGCGCCACGGCCGCGACCGGCGCCACCGTCGGCGTCTGGGCGGTCCTGCCGTTCATCCCGGCGTTCCCCGTGGAGGTCGCCGCGGAGACCGTGGCCGTGGTCGCGATAGAGGTCAAGCTCGTCGCCGAGCTGCACGAGCTGTACGGGGTCGGCGTCCCCGGAACGAGCGTGAGCCGCATGACGGCCTACGTCGTCGCCTGGGGCGAGCGCCGCAGCGCCGTACTGGTCCCCGGCGGCTTCGTCCTGGCGATCGGCTCCCCGCTGCGCAAGCGGCTGTCACGGCGGCTGGCGGCCCGAACCGGTCGCAGTGCACTGTCTCTCGGCCCCCTCCTCTCCGGCGCGGCGGCCGGTGCGCTCTTCAACCGCCGCGAGACGCGACGCGTCGGACAGGCGGTTCTGGACGACATCCAGGCGAGGTCCTCGGCCACGGGGGAGTGGGACTGAGGGCTCGCGCCGGTTTGCCTCCGGATCAAAGGGGATCGGCCCGGGCGCTGCGGCTGCGTGCACGAAGGACGAGGTGCGCGACCTTCCCACGGTCGACCTCGACGAGCAGGATTGACCGGTTCGCCGATGGTTTGCCGATCCGAATCCGGGTCACCAGGCAGAGGTGGGCCCGCCCGCCATCCCCCCCGGGCGGGCCCCCTTCCTCCGCGGACCGGGCAGGCCCCGGCCGCCGGCAGCCCCTACAGGTCGCGCATCACGCGGCGCAGCAGCGCGCCGAGGGCCAGAAAGAAGAGGGCGGCGAGTCCGTAGTTCAGGAAGGTCCTGAGCTTCACGTTCGCCGGCGTGAACAGGTCGATGAACCAGGTGGCCAGCCAGCCGGCCCAGTCGGCGTCGGTGGACACGATGTCGTTGCCCTGGTTCGCGTTCAGCCACACGAAGATGATGTGGAGGACGAGGATGGCCGCGATGATGACGGCGGCGAGGGAAATCAGGTCTTTGGGTCCGCGCGAGCGGAATTCGTATGCCATGGGCCGCCTGGTGCCCCGGTTCAATATCGAATAACAGCCGTGGGGAAAAGGTTCGAGAATTCTGCGGGACAAGCCTGATTATTCTGGTTGATGCCATGAGACCTGGGTAGCAGGAGCCGGCCGCCGGGAAGTAAGGCGGCGCAGAAATCCCTTCCACGACATCGGAGATCCTCATGGGCATCATCGCTTGGATCGTGCTCGGCCTCGTCGTCGGCCTGATCGCCGACCGCGTCATGGGCAGCCCGCACGGCCTCATCGTCACCACCGTGATCGGCATCGTGGGTGCCCTGCTCGGTGGATGGATCGCCGACAAGGTCTTTCACGTCGAGAACATCCAGGGCTTCTTCAACATCTCCACCTGGATCACCGCGATCCTCGGGGCGATAGTGCTGCTGGGCGCCGTCGAATTGGCGACCGGAAAGCGGGGCCTCACGTCGGGTCGGCGGCGTAGTCTGCGTCGCCGCTGAGCGCCCGCCTCACACCCCGACCGAAATCATTCGGCCGCCGCAGCCCGAGGGCTGCGGCGGCCGAATTCGTTCTCTCTTACCCGGGGAGGATCACGCCGAGGAGCGAGCGGTACTGCAGGACGGCCCGCCGCATCACCTCGGTCCCGGCATCGTTCTGCCAGGTGGCGCTGAGCGCGTCACGGCGTTCCGTGATCGCGCTGACGTAGGCGGCGGAGATGTCCTCGATGAGGGCGTCGGCATCGCGCACGGACTGCGCCGGGTCCTCGACGAAACCGACCTGGATGGTGTTCCAGCGGCTGAGGAACGCGTGCTTGTCGTCCGCGGACAGCAGCTCGGCGGTGGACGCCGGCTCCGGGGGCGCCCCAGGATCGTCGGGAACCGCGGCAGCGGCGACCGGGACGTCGTCAGGGTCCTCAAAGCGGCTCGGGTCCTCCTCGGCGTATGCCTCGGCAGTACCTTCATCGTGCTCATCAGCGGCGTCGACCGGAAACTGGCTGTCCACGTCGATCCCGGCGGCCGCCATCGCCACGCGTCCCTGCGGACCCTGCGGTCCGTCCTGGAGCAGACGCTGAACGTGCGCCTCGTCGGGCGCGTGCTGGACGTCCTCGGTTTCGTTCTCGTTCTCGTCGACGGGGAGCTCGTCGGTTGCGTGCGTCATGTTCGTGCCTCTCGTACCTCATCGAGTTGGGGCCCTCCTGCTACCCCGGAACGCGATTCCAAACAGCCTGTTTCGGTCGCGGCATCGCGGGCATGGCTGAGCCCCGAGACCCCAGGAGGCTCTAATGTCCATCGGCGCGATCATCACCGTCATCGTCCTCGTCCTCCTCGTCGCCGTCGCGGTGTACGCGGCGCGGCGTGAGCACGCCAGGCGTCAGATCCGGGCCTCGTTCGGGCCCGAATACGAGCAGGTGAGAGCCGACTACGGCGGCGTACGCGGCGCGGACCGGGAACTCGCCCGGCGCACCCACCTGCACAAGAAGCTGCGCCTGGAACCGATCAGCGCGGACGACCAGGACTTCTACACCACGTCCTGGGACCACGTCCAAGGCGGCTTCCTCGACAACCCGGCGCTCGCCCTGACCGGTGCCGAGCAGCTGGTCGCCCGGCTGGTCGCGGCCCGCGGCTACCCCGCGGTGGACGACGACGAGCACCTGCCGCTGCTGTCGGTCCGGCACGGACACGTCCTCCCCGGTTACCGACAGGCACGGTCGGTCAGCGAACGCGCGGCGACCGACCCGACACTGGTGTCGACCGAGGAGGAGCGCAAGGCCCTGATCCAGTACCGGACCCTGTTCGAAGACCTGCTCGCCGCCCCCGGCGCGACGGCTCCCCGCGCGGCCCAGAGCTCGGGCGTCAAGCCGTAAGCCGAGTAGTCAAAGGCAAGTAGCCGAAAGCAAGTAGCCGAAAGCACGTCCGTACAGACCTGGTGCCGCGCCTCCCCGCCGAGGCGCGGCACCACTTGCGTCTCACTCCCGGTGCTCTCCGATCCAGGCGTCCACCTCGGCCCAGTTGTCCTGCAGCCACCGCAGGCGAGCCTCCCGATCGACCGGGATCCGCGAGGCGGGAATCGTCCACCAGGTCGCCTCGACCGGTTTCGTCAGCGGCACCGAGTGCCAGACACCGGCGACGGACTCCATGTGGTCCAGGCCGGTGTGCGCGACGAAGACGACCGAGGCGTCCGGGGCGGCGTCGATCGCCGCGAAGACACCCGCCGGGCGCGGCGGCAGCACGTGACGCAGCCGACGAGCGCGGTTCGCGGAGTCCCGCAAGCCCCGCCGCCGCAGCCTCGTGATGGCCCGGACACGGCGGCCCGGCGTGAAGTTGCCACCCTCGGGGAAGACCACCAGAGCGTCGGACGGGCCCATGCCGGCGGCCAGGCGTCCGATCTCCGCCGCCGTCTTCTCGCCGCGTTCGCTCTCGGCGTGTCCGTCGGGGTTCGGGTCGATGAAGCAGTGCGGCACTCGATGAAGCACGACATCGATCAACGGATCCAGCGCCAGCGTGTCCTTGAGCACGATGCGAGGCCGCCGCCGGCCGTGCACCAGCAGCGCGTGGATCAGCAGGAACGAGTCTCCGGGGCCGCCGTGCCGACTCAGGATGATCAGCGGCCCGGGCGGCAGTTCCGGCACCGTGGGCCTCCCGGAGCGGGAAGGGCCCACCGTCTCCGGAAGCCGCATCCGCAGCCCGTAAAGCCTGCCGGCCGCCGCATACAAACGATCGAGCAGGTGAGCCAACAGCCGGAAGTTCGCTTCCTGATACGCCTGAGATGACTCGGACGTCGCAGGTCCCTTCGACACGCGAAAGCCCGCGCGCCCCCGGATCACCACGCACGCCGCCAGCCCGCTGATCTCCGAGGCCAGATATACCGCCAGGAAGACAGAGAACCGAAAAGCGCGCCCCCGTCCGCCCGGACGCACCATGAAAGGCACCGTGAGCACCCCGACGACCGGGACCAGGGCGAACGTCAGCGCCGTGAAGAACAACAGCACCGGAATCGTGATCGTGCGGCGGAGCAACGGGAACCGCAGCACCGCACGCCGAACCGATATGCCGACGCCCATGACTACCTCCCGGCCAGATAAGCGGCCGACGCGCGGTATGACTGCTCGATCCGCGCCTGCGTGCGGCTGAAGTCGCGGAACCGCACGTACTTCGACCACCCGTCGGCGTCGGACGCGGCGTTGCCGGTGGGCAGGACGTGGATGGCGACGTCATGGGGCACCTCGGCCATGTCCCGGGTGAACCGGTGCCGGCGCGCGACCTCGAACGCCACCGCCGCCACCTCCCAGGGCCGGCTCGGCGCCGTCAGCGGCCGTTCCAGGTGCCCGACTTGCAGGACGTAGACGGTCGTGGCCCCGAGCGCGAGGGCCCGCCCCACCGGCACGCTGTTCACGATCCCGCCGTCCAGGAAGTGCTCACCGCCCACCCGCATCGGCGGCAGCAGCCCGGGGACCGCGCAGGAGGCCAGGACGGCGTCGGCGATCGGGCCGCGGGTGAACCAGTGCTCTGCGGCGCGCTCGATCGAGGCGGCCACACACTGGAACGGCACCGCCAGCTCCTCGATCAACTGAACCGGCAGGTCGGCTTCCAACCGCTTGCGCAGCGGCTCGTTGGTGAACAGGTGTGTCCGGCTGCGCAGTGCCGTGCCGAGCCGCGTCGTCAGGGAACCCTCGAAGACCCCGTTCTTGCCGAGTCCGGACCAGAGTTCTTCCAGGCGCGCCACAGCCACCTCGGTGGGATCGGCGGCCAACACCGCGCCGTTGATCGCGCCCACCGACGCCCCGACGATCGCGTCGGGCTTGATTCCGGCTTCCAGCAAGGCCCGGAGCATGCCGACCTCGTATGCGCCGCGGTGTCCGCCACCGCCGAGGACGAAGACGGTCCGCCCGACGGCCGAGTCGAGGCGGGCGTCGTCGCTGTCAGTGCTGTCAGTGCTGTCAGTGCTGTCAGTGCTGTCCGTCGTGGGACTCACGCTCCTTTCGTCGCTACCGCGAGGTGAGCCGGTAGGGGATCGTGCAGATGACGACATCGGTGCTGGCCCGCAAAACCGTCGCCAAGAGCAGGCCGCGCTGGTTCTGCAGGATGCGGTAGCGCCATCGGCGCGGCTGCACCTCGACGATCAGAACGGCGATCTGGCGACCGCCCTTCGCAGCCTGGCGGACGTAGTCGACCATCGGGTGGACCAGCGACCGATGCGGACTTACCAGGGTTTCGAGCCGGACACCGGGATCCCACCGGTCCCAGGCGGTGCGGAATTCCTTGCACTGGTCGGGGTCCGGCCACACGCTGACGGCGACGACATCGTCGGCCAGGGAGACCGCGGCGGACAAGGCGTGCTCGGTCAGCTTGCTGACACTGCCGACTGGGACGATCACCAGGGTCGGTGCCGGTGTGGGCGGCGGGGGCGTCCCGGTCAGGTCGAGTTCGTGGCCGACCGCCGTGTAGTAGCTCTGGATCCGCGCGAACAGCAGCATCAGCGCCGGCACGGTGATCACCACGACCCAGGCACCCTCCGTGAACTTGGTCGCGACGAACACGGCGGCGGCCAGCGCGGTCAGGGCCGCCCCGGTGCCGTTGAGCGCGGCGCGCAGCCACCAGCGCGGCGGGCGCTCGCCGAACCAGTGCCGGACCAGACCGGTCTGGCTGATGGTGAAGCCGATGAACACGCCGATCGCGTACAGCGGGATCAGCCGATCGGTGGCCGCGTGCACGACGATCAGCAGCAGCCCGGCCAGCACCGCCAGCGCGACGACGCCGTACCGGTACACCGGGCGTTCGGCGCGCAGCCCGAACAGGTGGGGCAGGCGGTTGTCCCGGGACAGCAGGCTCATCAGCACCGGCAGCCCGCCGAAGCTGGTGTTCGCGGCCAGGGCCAGGACCAGCGTGACGATGATGTTGGTGGCGTAGTAGGCCCAGCCGGTGCCGAACGACCCCGCGGCGAGCTGCGCCAGCACCGTGACGCCGCCGCGCGGGGCCACGTGCTGCCGGTGGATGAGGATCGAGAGCCCGATCAGCATGGTGCCCAGCAGCGCGCCCAGCATCAGCTCGGTGCGCTGGGCGTTCTTGGCGCGCGGCTCGCGGAAGGTCGGGACCCCGTTGGCGATGGCCTCGATCCCGGTCAGGGCCGAGCAGCCGGCCGCGAAGGCCTTCAAGATCAGCAGCACGCTCACCGCCTCGGCGGCGTGGACCGGTACGGCGCTCCCCACGACCGCGGCCGGGTGCGACCGGCCCAGGCCGATGCCGATGACGGCGAACACCGCGCCGAGGAAGAGCAGCATCGGCAGCATGAAGGCCCGGGCGCTCTCGGCGATGCCCCACAGGTTGATGCCGGCGATCACGACGAGTCCGATGAGCGCCAGCCCGAGGACGTGGCTCGTCAGCGACGGGAACACCGAGGCCAGGCTCGCCGCGCCGGCGGCCAGGCTGACCGCGACGGTCAGGACGTAGTCGACCACCAGGCTCGCCGCGGCCAGCAGGCTGACCGTACCGCCGAGGTCCTTCTTGCCGACCGCGTAGGCGCCGCCGCCGTCCGGGTGCACCGCGATGACCTGGCAGTAGGAGACGACCAGCACCGCCAGCAGCCCGGCGATGGCCAGAGTGATCGGCAGCGTCAGGCGCAGCGCCGAGGTCCCGGCGGCGGCCAGGACCAGCACGATCGCCTCCGGGCCGTACGCCACCGAGCTCAGCGCGTCCAGGGACAGCGCGGCCAGACCGCCGAAGCTGGTCAGATGATCCTTCTTGCCCTCGCCGTGCCGGAGCGGGACACGCGGCACGACTTTCTTCGGCGCTGTCCCATATCCCATGGCGGATCCTTGCTGTCGAAGCCTGCGGTCGTTTCGTGGCGCTTTAATCGCCTCTGTCACAAGGTACTGATCCGACGGGAGGGTTTATCGGACCGAACCGGAGTCGGGTTCGGCGCGCGGGTGCCGGACGGCCGGTCGTCGGAGGCTGTCGGCCTCCTGCTGTCCGGGACGCGTGAAGGTAAACAGGGCGATATCGCGGTGCATCTCACCGGCTGCTGAAGCCGAGCCGAGCCGGCAGGAGCTCCGGCAGTCAGCAGTCAGCAGTCAGCAGTCAGCAGTCAGCAGTCAGCGGCCGGCGCTCAGCGGTCGGCAGTCAGCGGCCGACGGTCAGCGGCCGGCGCTCAGCCGCAGCGGCTTCGAGCGCGGTCCGAGCCGTTCGCCGCGCGCCGAGGTGACGTCGAATTCGTAAAGGTGGCCGGCGGTCAGCCCCTGGGCCAGCCAGTGGTCGCCCAGCACGGGGATCGGTCCCACCCGGCGCGGCTGGCCGAGCGTGACGTCGCGGAGCGCGACCCGGTAGGCGGAGGCGCCCCGGACCCGATTCCACGTGAGCCGGATGCTCGCGTCCCGGTCGCGCGTCGCGGCGAGCGTCGGCTCGGCCAGCGGGAGCTCATGCGGTCGCGGGGACGGCAGCCGCAGGGGAGCGTGGCCGACTCCGAAGCGCAGCAGCGCGTCCGCGAAGTTCCCGGCCATGGCCAGCTCGCCCGACGGGTTCGGGTGGATGCCGTCGTAGGTGTCGGCGTCGGGGTCGAAGCCGCTGTGCATGTCCACCAGGGCAATGGGGGAGAGGTCGGTCGAGAGCGCGGCGAGGACCGAGGGAAGTTCGGCGTTGTAGTCCCGGATGGTGTCCCGGAACCACGCGTTGCCCCAGGTGGTGGTGCCGGCGATGGAGGCCGCCAGGACGACCACGGCCGGTGCGGCCGAGCGGGCCTCGGAGATGACGGCAGTCAGGTCGCGGAGGGCCTGCTCGGGCGGTCCCACGGTCGCGAGGTCGTTGAACCCGAGCTGGACCAGCAGGAAATCCGGGCGTTCGGCGGCGACGTGCTTCCGGACGGAGGCTTTCGCGGCATGCGCGGTCCACCCCGGCCGGGCGCAGTGGCCGCCCTCGAAGTGCCCCTCGCGGTAGGAACCGGTCATCGGGTTCTGCACGTCGGGGCCGGTCGGGAGCGGCTTTCCCTCCACGAGAGCCAGCAGGACGGGATCGTCGTACATCGAGAACGTTCCCGTGTACGGGCCCACGAACTCGGCCGGGGTGCCCGTGCGCCGGAAGTGCTGTGCCAGCTGCCAGCGCCAGGTGTAGTCGTCGTGCATCCCGCTGGCGAGCGAATCGCCGAGGACCATGATCCGGGGTGACCTCATAAGGCGCCTTTCGTCGTCGTTTCGCTGTCTGTTTGAAGCAACACATTCGGGTATGAGGCCGCGGATCCGAAGGAGGTACAACCATGGTGACCGTCCTCATGCTGCTGTTCCTGGTCGGGGCCGCCGTGCTGGTCATAGGCGGATCGGTGAAGGCGGCGAGAATGCAGTCTTCCGCGGCTCGCGGCCTCGACGTGGCCGAGTATCGCGAATGTTTGACCGATGCGGATCGGGAGTACATCGAGGATTCGTGGAAGAACGTCGAGGGCATCTACCAGCACGATCCCGCGGTCGCGCTCGACGTGGCGCACAACACCGTCGCCTCCGTTCTCGAAGCCCGCGGCATCGACACCACCCGGATCCCGGCGATTCACGAGACGACCGCGTCGGCCTCGGAGGGCCGGCCGGATTCGCAGCAGGAGATCCGTCGCCAGCTGCTCGGATACGCCCACATCGTGAACGTGCTGACCGACGCCACGCCGCACCCTTAGGGTGACGCTTCCCTCCACCCCGCGGATCATCCCGCCGCCGCCCGGTGCTTCACGATCTCCACGCGAGCGGTCGGCCCGTCGCTGTTCCAGGTGAAGTCGTCGACCAGCGCCGTGACGATCGTCCAGCCGAAGTCCCGGGTGTCGGGCGAGGTGAAGCCCTCGGCCCGCAGGCTCACCGCGACGCGGAGTGTCGAGGGGCTGACGGTGAACCGGCACTGCAGGTTCGCGTCCTCCTCGTCGCTCCGCGCAGTGATGGCATGACGCAGCAACAGCCCGCACGCTTCGTCGACCGCCAGCCGCAGATCGGAGGCCTCCGCCAAGCCCCAGCCGAGCTTGGCTCCCACCTGCGCACAGGCCGATCGGACGACCGCGAGGTAGTCGGGATCGGCCGGCACGCTGATCGCGATGGCCCCCGTAGCCGGGGCGAGCGCGGATAAGGCCTGCATCGGTCGGGATTCGTGTTCCATGGGGACACTCCCTTGGGCTTGGCGACGCCCGCCGCATGTCCGCTTCGTGTGGTGGTAAACCTTTGACGCCTTACGCAGGCAGTCGCATTACAACCAGCCACGCTGTCCGGCCTTGAGCCCGGCCTGGAAACGGCTGCCGGCGTCGAGCCGGCCCATGAGGTGTTCCATCCGGCGCTTGACGGTGCGCAGCGAGACGCCCAGCCGTTTGGCCGCGGCTTCGTCCGTCATACCGGAGCCCAGCATCTTCAGTAGCTGGCGTTCGGTGGCGGTGATGGTCGGCTGCGCGTCTTCCTGCGTGTCCTCCTGCGCGTCCTCCGGCCCGGGCATCGCGTCGAGGCCGACGGCGGCGTCCCAGGTCTGCTCGAAGAGGGCGACGAGGCTGGCCAGGACACCGGCTTCGCGCAGGACCGCGATTCCGGCGGCGGGCGCGTCGGGGTCCGCCGCGATGACCGCCACCGAGCGGTCGAACAGGAGCATGCGGGGTGGGACCAAAGGCGCGGTGCGGACGGCGTGTCCGAGGCCGGTCAGCCAGCGCGCGTAGGCCACGTTGGTGCGGTCGGCCCGCATGCTGTCCTGGTAGACGCTGCGCAGCAGCACGCCTCGGGCGGCGAGCGATTCGTCGAGCGGCCGGGCCGCGGTCAGGATCTCGGCGGACTGCGGCCCTCCCGGCACGACTGCCATCACCTCTGTCGCCGCCGAGGTGACCAGCTCTTCCAGCCGCGCCTGGATCGCGTCCAGACCCAGCACGTGTTCCACCCGCGCGTCGGGCGATCCCGCGACGTCCACGCCGTCCGCGATGAGGTCGGTGATCGCCTGCCGGCCGGCGGCGATCGCGGCCTGCCGGGCAGCTATGTCAGCCTGCTGACGCTCCAACAGGATGGCCATGGCGCGCTTCAACGAGACCGGGACGCGAAGGCCGGGATCCTCGCGGGAGTTGCGCAGCAGCGCCAGGTCGGCCAGTGTGTCCAGCGCCTCCCGGACCTGGCTCCCGGAGACCAGCAGATGCGTCGACAACTCGGCGACACCGAAGTCGGGGAAGGCCAGAAGGGCCCGGTAGACCTTCTCCGCCGTCGGCTCCAGACCAAGCGACACCAACATCCGCGATCCTCCTGCCCTGCTCGCTCTGTCGCTCAGCGAGAGCCGTGCCGTCGCCTGAATCCTGATATTCGCAGTCTGATCCAGGCGCGGACAAGTGTTTTGAATCTCTTCAAAAGGTGTCGGGCGGGTGTTCGGAGGTGTGGCCTGAAAGTGCCAGGCACCTTCGGGCCGCGAGAGATGTCTTTCTGCCTCCGTGACGTGCTGGAAAAGTCCTCGGCATGCCCCTTCGCACCCACATGCGCATCCGCATCGTCGTCCGCGCCGCCGCTGTCGCCCTGGTCGGCGTCGTCGTCCTGGTCACAACCGGCGCGCCGATCGGCGTCACCGGTGCGGCGCGAGCAGAGGTGAGCACCGCGCCGGCGCACCGCCTTGTGGCGGCGTGCGTGTGCTGGGGCTGAGGCCGAGGGCCATGGACCTCGTCCTCGTCCGGCTCATCGCGCCGAACGGCGTTGAAGTCACCGATCGACAGCCCGATCCCGAAACAGTCGCCGACATCCTCTGGGCCAACACGGCTGTCGACGACCGACTCGAACACATCCGAGCCCGCCACGGACCGACCGCCGGATCCTTCGATCTGGCTCTGTTCTACCGAACCGGGCCGGCATCGCCGACCGAACTGGCCGAATGCCTGTGCCGCCGCACGATCACAGCCTCACCCGCGCTCGGCGGCTGGGTCATCACCATTCCCGTCGACATCATCACCACCTGCTCCGCCTCAAATCCATCAGGAGACAGCCATGCCCTTGATTTCCCATAGCCGGCGCACTATCCGTGCCGCCGGCCTCACCACCGTGTTCGCCTTGGTCGCAACGATGGGGGCGGTGGCCGCCGCGGTGCCCGGCCACGCAGCGGTCGCCACGGCGACCGCTCAGCCACCGGCGCATCAGCGCACTGTGACGGTCGACGGTGTGCCGCTGACCATCGACTCGTCGCTGCTGCCGACCGACGCGTTGCAGGTCAGCAAGCCCGGAGACCTGGTGCAGCAGGCATCGGCGATGGAGTTCCAGCCCTACCGCGACTTCTCGGTCGCCGCCGTTCCCTTCGGAACGTCTCCGGTCGGGACGAAGTTGCCGTCGGCTGGTGCCGGAGACGTGGCGCAATACCGCGATCTCCTGAACCAGTCCGGGAGCCCGACAAGCACCGCGACCGGGCCGACCGCCTCGTTGTTCGGGCAGACCGTCGTGGGCACGCTCACCCATCGGACGGACGCCCCGGACGGGAAGAGCCGGATCGACATCGTCACGGCCCGCTGGGTCGTGGCCGCCGGCAATCGGCTGTGGATCGTCGAGGCGGCCCGGGACTCGGCCGGCGCCACGGCTGGATTCGGCAGGGGGATATCGGTGGCCAGCAGCGCGCTGGCCACGCCCACCACCGTGAAGGTGACCGCCGACGCCGCGTCGTCGAAGACCCCGACGCCCACGAAGCCTGCGCCTCCCAGCCGCGCGGTGACGAACAAGGCGCTGTCCCCTAATTCCGTGCCCTTGGGTGGAACGCTTCCGATGCCGTCGTGGTGGAGCGGGCTGTGCGACAACGGCAACGGTGCCGCCTGGAACCTCGGTACCAGTCCGCACGCTCTGAGCGGCGGCGCCAGTTTCATGGGTATGGAGGCTTGCGGCCCCACCAGATCCGACCGCGGCGGTGGTTCGGAGCCGGTGACGTCGGGCATGCCCGGTACCCAGGCTTACGAATGGGAGTGCGCTGAGCTGTCCGCCCGCTACATGGTGACGCGTTACGGCATCTCCAACCCCGGCGAGTACGGGAGCACCGCCGCGAACGACTTCTTCACGTCGTACGGCCAGGGGCACGGGTTCTCACTGATCTTCAACGGGACCAGCGGCCAGGCGCCCCGAACCGGGGACGTCATCAGCTGGGACGCGAATCCCAGCGTGCTGACCAGCGGCACCTCTCCCACCGCTCTGTCCTGGGGGGAGTCGAACAACGGCCACACCGCCGTGGTGACCGGTTCCAGCGTCAACTCCTCAGGCAACGGCAGCATCAGCATCATCGAGGAGAACTACAACGACAGCGGCACCGGCACGGTCTACGTCAAGGACTGGGTCGTCCAGTCGGTCATGGCCAGCCCGGTCGGCACCGTCAACTGGCTCCACAACCCCGCCGACGGCGGCACCACGGTGTCCGCGCCGACCTCGGTGACCATCAACGGCCTGGGCAACGGCACGCTGACCGGACCGGCGACGATCAGCAGCACCGTCACCCCGCTCACCAACGGGACCAACGACAAGCTCGACAGCCTGAGCTACTCCATCGACGGCACCGTCGTGGCGGCCGTCGGCGGTACCGGCAACCTGACCGGCGGCGACAACTACACCTGGACGGTGGACCCGATCAAGGGCACCGGCAGCAGTTCCGGCGGCGGCACGTGGAGCATTCCGGCGAACCTGCTGTCCAGCGGCACCCACACGATGACGGCGACCGCCGTCAACTCCGCGGGGAGCAAGACCGGGTCGGCCACCTTCACGGTCGCGACCGGCACGGACAAGCCGGTCGGCGCGACGCTGCTCCACGACGGGGTGACGAGCGTGTACTCCGTCGACGGCAACGGTCACCTGTGGGAGACCTGGTTGACCGCCTATGGCCAGAACTGGGCCACGCAGGACATGACGTACCTCTACGGCACGCCTGTCGTGAAGCCGGGTACCGCTCCGGCCGCCTTGTTCCATGACGGCGTCGCGAGCGTCTATACCGTCGACGTGAACGGCCACCTGCACGAGACGTGGCTGCCGGCGCTGGGTCAGAACTGGGCCACCCAGGACATGACCTATCTATACGGAACACCGGTCACGTCACGGACTCCGGTCGCCCTGGCGCACCCGAACGCGAGCGGTGGTACTGCGGCCAGTGTCTACACCGTTGATGGCAACGGGCATCTGGATGAGACGTGGTTGCCTGCGATGGGTCAGAACTGGGGCACGCAGGACATGACCTACCTGTACGGCTCTCCGGTGGTCAAGGCCGGGACCGGTCCGGCTGCGCTGCTTCATGACGGTGTCGCGAGCGTGTACTCCGTCGATGGCAACGGTCATCTGTGGGAGACCTGGCTGACTGCTTACGGGCAGAACTGGGCCACGCAGGACATGAGCTACCTCTACCGGACTCCGGTCACGTCCCGGACCCCGGTCGCCCTGGCGCACCCGAACGCGAGCGGAGGTACGGCTGCCAGCGTCTACACCGTCGACGGCAACGGGCACTTGGATGAGACCTGGCTGCCTGCGATGGGTCAGAACTGGGGCACGCAGGACATGACCTACCTCTACGGTTCGCCGGTGGTCAAGGCAGGCACTGCCCCGGCCGTCCTGCTTCATGACGGTGTCGCGAGCGTGTACTCCGTCGATGGCAACGGTCACCTGTGGGAGACCTGGTTGACTGCTTACGGGCAGAACTGGGCCACGCAGGACATGAGCTACCTCTACGCGACCCCGACCACGTCCCGGACCCCGATCGCAGTGGCGCACCCGAACGCCAGCGGAGGCACCGCTGCCAGCGTCTACACCGCCGACTCGCGCGGCCACCTGGACGAGACCTGGCTGCCGGTGATGGGCCAGAACTGGGCCACCCAGGACATGACCATGTACGGCACGCCGATCGTCAACTGACGGATCGTCGCGCCCACCGATCACATGCCCTGATCACAGGCCCTGATCACAGGCCCCGGTCACAGCGCCCAACACGCGGCGCTGTGACCGGGACCCCTCTTTCGTCCACGCCGAGTCACAGCGCCGAGATCGACGCCGGCGCCCGCTCGGCCCGGCTGAGCGCACGCAGCACGTCGGTCGCTCCATGCCGACGCAACGCGATCCGAGACAGCAGGTCGACCACGGTCTCGACGGCGACCGCCGGAAACTCGGGCGTCGGAACGCCGACGCTGTAGGCGAGATCGTCGCTGTGGACGAGCACCTCCAGCAGCCGGCTGGTGACGAAGTCGTCAAAGCTGATCGACCACGGCCCCCACGTCGGCCGCCGCACCGCGCGATCCGGCGCTGCGGGCAACGTGACCCGCAACTCCTCGACACAGGCCGCGACCCGCTCGGCGAGGTCGCCGGGCCCGCCGGCCGCGTCCTGCTCACCGCCGGCCCGAATGGCCTGGTTGAACGGCGAGTCGATATCGGACCCGATCCACGACACCCGCGCGTAGTACTCGTGGATCGAAATGACCGGCTCCACCGGAACCGGCTCGGCCAGCATCGCCGGAATGAAGAAGACCTGCGCGGCCAGGTGCCCCGCCAGCCCCCGCACACTGAGCTTGGGCAACGCAGAGTCCTCATGCCACGCGGCCGCCACCTCAGGCGCCGCCAACAGTTTCGCCACCACCTCGGCCGCAGCGAGGTAGAGCTCCCTGGTCTGCGTACTCTGCGTCATGTCCTGATCCCCTCCGGAGCCCATTGCTTCGGGACGATCAACTTCGCGGGCCGCAGCGTGATTCCCCTCAGGGCTGTTGTACCGGCGCCTGGGTCGCACCGATCGGAACCCGTGATCCGATCGTGACTGAGCCAAACCGAGAAAGATCCGCCCCCGACCGCAACGCGCCGCGCACGCCGAATCGTCTAGCTCTGAAGGGCCGGTCGCCGACTGGCATCAGGGGTTCCGCGCGAGGGGGTGCGATGCCGACGCACAGGCTGGTTCTCAGCCGGCTCCGGCGACAGCTGCCGACGATGAGCGCCGTGGTCGCGCTCATCGTCATCACGACGACGCTGCTGGCGATGCTGGCCCGGTTCGTCTCCGCCGCCGGCGACACCGCGGCGCAGCAGGCGCTGGCGTCGTGGCGCGCGTCCGGGCAGCTCACCGCGCAGCTCGACAGCCACCCCGATCCGGCGCAGCGCTCCGCGGCCCTCGCGGCGCTGGCCCAGGACACCGGCGCGCTGCCGCATCCCACCGTCGCTGTGGCGCAGGTGTCGAGTTCCTACGCGCTGCCCGGCAAGACCGCCACCGGCGATCCGCCGCTGATGACGTTCTGGGCGGCGGACCGGCTGGACCAGGAGGCCAAGCTGCTCGCCGGCGCCTGGCCCGCCAAGGGCGCCGCGGCCGGTCCGATCCAGGTCGCGGTCCCGCGTGCCGCCGCCGACGAGCTGAAACTGGCCGTCGGCGGACAGCTGACGGTCGTGAACCGGATCAGCGGCACCGCGGTCCAGATCGCCGTCGTCGGGATCTATCAGCCGCTCGACACGGCCGACCACTACTGGCAGCTCGACCCGCTCGGCGGCGCCGGGGTCAGCCGCCCGCAGCGGGCCTCCAGCGGGTTCCTGCAGTACGGGCCGTTCGCGATGGACGCCGCGGAGTTCGACCGCGCCACGGCCCCGGTGACCCTGTCGACCCTGCGGGCCCAGATCTCCCCGGACCCCGCCGGCATCGGCCAGGCCCGTATCCAGCGGTTCTCCGACCAGCTCAGCGCGCTGGTCAGCACCCTGAAACAAGACACCCGCCTGGGCAGCGCGACCGAGGCGTCCCTGGGCGCGCCGGCCCAGATCAGCGAGCTGCGACACTCCCTGGCCGTGGTCGCCTCCAGCGCCCTGATCCCCACTCTGATGCTCGCGCTGCTGGCGCTGTGCGCCCTGGTGATGTCGGCGAGCCTGCTGGTCGAATACCGCGCCGGCACCACCGTCCTGATGCGCGCACGAGGCGCCGGCGCCCCCACCCTCGCCTTCCAAGCCCTGCTGGAGGCGCTGGTGTTCACCGTCCCGGCAGCCGTCCTGGCTCCCTTCGTCGCCCAGGTGACCGTCCCCCACCTGTTCAGCGGCACCTCAGCGGCGGGATCCCAAGCCGCGACCTGGACCGCCTCGGTGGTCACGGCCGCACTGTGCACCGCGACCCTCGTCCTCACCGCCGTCCGCGGCACCAACACCGACGTCCTCCGCTCCCGCAACCGGCGCATCGCCGGCGCCACACTGCGTCGCGGCGTCCTGGAACTCGGATGCGTGGCACTCGGCCTGCTCGGCTACAGCCAGCTGCGCCGCTACGGCGCCGCCGGCACCCCGTCGGCCGACGGCTCGGGCAATGGCATCAACCTGGTCCTGGTCACCGCGCCGGCCTTCGCCCTGGCCGCCGCCGCGTTGATCGCGGTACGGATCGTGCCGCTGTTCGGCTGGCTCGGGCAGACCGCGGCCCGCCGAGGCCGCCGGTTCTCCTTCGAACTCGGCGCCTGGCGCGCCGGCCGCGGCGGCCGCATCGGCACCCCGGCCCTGCTGCTCGTCGTCGGCGTCGCGATGGCCGTGCTCAGCACGTCCTACTCCGCGTCCTGGCGGCGCGCGCAGACAGATCAGGGCACGTTCGCGGTCGGCTCGGACCTGCGGGCCTCCGGCTACAACCAGCCCGGGATCCTGGTCTCCGGGATCGGTAACCGGCTTCCGGCCGGGGACAGCGCGATGCTGGTGAGCCGGGACGTGGACACCGTCGGCGCCGGCGACACCTCGGTCACGGTGCTGGCGGTGCAGTCGGACAAGGTCGCCGGGACCGTGAACCTGCGGCCGGACCTGTATCCCGGCGGTCCGGGCGCACTCGCCGCCGATTTGGGCACCCAGCCCACGGCGCGCACGCTGCGGATCCCCGGCGAGCCGACCGGTCTGGCGCTGCGGGTCAAGGCCACGATGCCGGGTCTGAGCACGATGATCTGGCCGGCCGGCTACCTGGCGGACACGCCGACGGCGACCCTGACCGTGTCGCTCGCCGGCCGGCTCGGCCAGCAGGCGCAGGCCTCGGTCGCGGTGCCGGTCGACGGCCGGGAGCACGATCTGACGATCCCGTTCGGCTTCGGCTTCGGTTCCGGTTCCGGCTCCGGCGGCGGAACCGGTTCGGCCGGCACGCTGGCGTGGCCGCTGAACCTGACCGCGGTGAGCCTGGACGTCGCCGCGCAGATGGCGCCGCAAGCCCTCCAGGCACTGCAAGGAGAAACAGGGGCGCAGCCCACCAGCGGCGCCATGGACTCCCGCGTCCAGCTCGTCGTGGAATCGGCCCGGCCGATCGGTGCCGACGGACAGGCCGGCGCGCCGATCCCGGCCCCGGCCGCCGGGACGTGGACCTCCCTGGCCACGGCCGAGCAGAGTGTCGTCGCCTCCACGGTGAGCAGCGGCGGCGGCGCGTTTCTGAACCTCGCCACGAGCCTGTCGACGATCAGTCCGCAGGGCACTGACACGAACGTGGTCGTCGGCTACGGCACGATCCCCGCGGTGCTGACCCCGCACCAGGTCGACAACCTGCCGCCGGTGCCGGTCGTCGCCTCGGCCGCGTTCTTGAAGGCCACCGGCCAGCGCGTCGGCGACAGCACGAAGATCGCCGTGGCGACGCAGAGCATCACCGGCCACATCGTCGGCGAGATCGCGGCCATGCCCGGGGTCGACCACGGCGTTCCGGCGATCATGGTCGATCTCAGCCGCTGGAACGCCCAGACCGAACTGGTCACCGGCCACCAGGTGCCCGACTCGACGCTGGAATGGTGGGTCCGGACCGCACCGGGCCAAAGCGCCGCCACCGCCGCCGCGCTGCGGGCCCTGGACACCCCGGCGAACGTCGTGGCCTCCGCCGACACTGTCAGAACCCTGACGACGGATCCGGCGCAGAACGGGGTCCGCTCGGCGTACCTGTTGGCCGCGGCGGCCGCCGCGGCGTTCGCGCTCATCGACTTCCTGGTCCACCTGATCGGGGCGCAGCGCGAGCGCGCCAGCCAGAACGCCGTGGTCCGCGCCCTGGGCGCGACCCGCCGCCAGATCGCGGTGGCGTCGTCGGTGGAGCTGGCGTTCCTGGTGGGAGTGGGGGTGGTCGCCGGCTGTGCGATCGGCGAGCTGCTCGCGCACCTGCTGATCCCGGCGGTCATGGTCACCCGCGACGGATCGCCCGCGGTCCCACCGGTGGTGATCACCGATCCCTGGGTGCCGATGGCCGAACTCGCCGCCGCCGCGGCCGCCGCGCTCGGCCTGGGCGTGGCAACGGTTCTGTCGTCCAGCCGGCGCACCGCCGTCGGTTCCATGCTGCGCCTCGGGGAGGACTGACGATGTTGAGGGTGAACGTCATCGCGCGCCGAGGCGCCGCGGCGCACCGCACCACACTGCTGCTGGTGGCGTTGCTGGTGGCGGTGACCGGGGCCGCGGTGTTCGCCATCCCCGGCTACCTGGAGGTCCATCGCACGCGGGCCCTGCACGGGGCACTGGCCTCGGCCGGAAGCCAGATCCGGATCGGTGTCACCGAGACCGCGCAGCTGAACACGCAGGACCGGATCGTCGTCAGCGACGCGGCCTTGACCGAAGCCGACGCATGGGCGGCCCAAGCGCTTCCGCCGAGCCTGCACGCGGTGCTCGGCGCCGCGAGGATGGTCGCCGTGACTCCCGGTCCCGGCACCATGGGCGCCGGCTCCCACACCGCCGCCTCGCTCACCACACTGGACCTGCCGCCCAAGTTCGGGCTGCGGCCGCCCTACGGTTCCGACGGCAAGCTGCGCACCGTCTCCGGCCAAGCCCCGCCGACGCCCCAGGACACCAGGGCCGCGGGGCCGACCGACCAGCCGGCGGACGGTTCGGCACCGACGGTGTGGGCCTGGATCTCCCAGGCCGCGGCTCAGAAACTCCACGTCGGTGTCGGCGACCAGATGGCCCTGACCGCCGATTTGTGGGGCGTTCCGATCAAGGTGACCATCGCCGGGATCTTCGCCCCCGTCGACGCGGCCGACCCGTGGTGGACCGACCCTGACACCAACACCGCGGACGCCCTGGCGACACCCCAGGTCGACACGACGATGGTCGGGAACGAGCAGCAGACGTTCTGGCGTTCGGACCTGCTGCTGGACGACGCCGGCGCGCAGGCCGCGGGCGTCCACACCGGCATGACGCTGAGCTGGAGCTTCCCGCTGAAGCAGAACGCGATCGGCACCGGGAACGCGGCCGCGATCGTCAATGAGCTGAATCGCGTCAAGAGCGGCGCCGACCTGCCCGCCTCGCCACGCATCACCGATCCGCAGTACCGGAATTTCAGCGTCGACATCCTCAAAGCACCGGGAGTCAGCACACCGCTGCCGCCGATCCTGTCCGGCTACCTGAGCCGCGCCGGTGCCTCCATGGTCGTCATGTCCCTCGGATTGGCGACGCTGGCAGCCGTCGCCATCGGCGTGCTGGCACTGGCGATACGGCTGCTGATCCACCGGCAGCACGCGGACCTGGTCGTGGCCAGGGCTCGCGGCGCCTCGCTCCCGCAGCTGGCACGCGGCGTCGGCTACCAGGTCGCGGCGGCCACCACCGCGGCGGTGGCAGCGGCCTTGGCTGCGGCGTGCGCCGCGGGCTACGCGACCTTCGACGCCGGCAGTGTGCTGCTGGCCGTGGCGGTGGTGGCCGGGACGTTCGTGCTCGGCGCCGGCCAGGCCGCCGCCGCGCTGCGCGGCAGCACCGGCTCGGCCGGGTTCGTGGCGCGGCGGCTCGGCGGCCGGACGGACGCGGTGGCGCGGATCGGGCTGGAGCTGATCGTGCTGGCGCTGCTGGCCGGGCAGATCATGACGCTGCGATCGCGCGGCCTGGGCTCGGTGGGCACCGGCATCGACCCGGTCGTGGCCACCCTCCCGGTGACCGTGGCGCTGGCCGCCGGGGTGGTGCTGCTGCGGCTGGCCCCGCTGGTGCCGATCACGCTGGCGGCGGCGCTGGGCTCGGGCCGCGGCGCGACGGGTTTCGTGGCGACCTCCTCGGCCCGCCGCAACGCGGTGATCGGCCCGCTGGCCGCCGTGGTGATCCTGGCGACGCTGGCCGGCTCGGTGTTCGGCGCCACCTTCACCCGTTCGCTGTCGGTGGCCCGCGACGTCGACCAGTGGGCGGCGGTCGGGGCGGGCGCGCACGTGAACGACCCGTTCGCCGGCTTCGGCAGCTCCCGCATCACCGACACCGACCTGGGCCGGATCCGCGCCATGCCCGGCATCAGCGCCGCGGCCGGCGCGTCCCTGGACGGCGGCGCGTCGTTCGCGGCCGGAGCGGCGAGCGGCAGCGGCGGCGACGCCAACGGCAGCGGCGGCCAACCGGTCACCCTGGTGGGCCTGGACGTCGCCGACTACCTCACGGTCATCAAGGGCACCCCGCTGGACACCCCGGGCCTGCACCGCGCTCTGACAGTCCTCGAACAGGCCTCCGCGGCCCGCCCGGCCACCGACTACAGCCAGAGCAACCCGGCCCACCCGCCACTCCCGGCCCTGCTGACCTCCGGCGCCGCCCCGGGCACCGACGGCGCCGTCC
This sequence comes from Catenulispora sp. GAS73, assembly GCF_041262085.1. Lineage (NCBI taxonomy): Bacteria > Bacillati > Actinomycetota > Actinomycetes > Catenulisporales > Catenulisporaceae > Catenulispora > Catenulispora sp. GAS73. Next base: position 61,323 of record NZ_JBGCCM010000026.1, on the reverse strand, counting down.
AGGGCACCGTGCAGTACGCGGGCATGCCGGTCACCATCGTGACCAACTCCCCGGCCCTCCCGCCGGGCATGGCGCCCAAGGGCGAGGCGGTCCTGCTGGTGGACTACCAGATCCTCAAGGCACAGATAGGCTCCGCACCGGCCCGCAGCGACGCATGGGTGTCCGGCCGTGCACAGGCCCTGGCCGCGCTGAGCGGACCGGGCCTGTTCTCGGAGGCCAACGACCAGGTCACGGTGGAGTCCGGCCCCGCGGACGCGGCAGGCACCACCGACCTGGACCGCCTCACCGAGCGCGTGTACGCAGGTGAGACGGTGCTGGAGGCACTGCTGTGCGCACTGGCGGTCCTGCTGACCCTCGCGGCAGGCTCGGCAGCCCGCCGCCGAGCGGCGGCCTTCCTCGCCACAATGGGCTTCGGCCGCCCGCGCCTTCGCCGCATCGCGGTACTGGAAGCGCTGCCCGTACTGCTGGTGGTGACCGCAGGCGGCCTGGCAACCGGCCTGGCGACAGTGCCGCTACTGGCCGGCTCCGTCGACCTGTCCTCCCTGGCCGGCCTGAACTCGGCACACCTGGCGGTCCACACGAACGTGGCGGTGGTAGCGGCGGCCACGATCGCAGTGCCAGGCGTGGCGCTGCTGGCGGTGTTCGCGGAGGCGGCGCTGCGCCGGCCGCTGACGGTGGTCAGTGCACTGCGATCGGAGGGCTAGATCGGTTCCATTGATCGTGAAGCGACTACAAATCCCGTTGATCCAGGTGCTTCGCCAGTTCTTCGGGTGACAGCCGTCTTACTTGATCGCCCTCGGCGTCCCAGAGCTCCTGGAACTGGTCGATGGCGAAGTTGGCGACGCCGTGGCCGACCGCTGCGCTGATATACGGAGTCACCGAACTGCGGGTTCCATACGGCATGAAACCGATGACCACTGTGTCATCGGCCTGATAGACGCTGCTCGTGGGCGACCGGTCGTAGAGCCGGACCGCGACGGCGTCCGGGGACAGTTCCAGATTCTCACTGGACCGCCGGGCCAGCGCGGCCAGCCACCGCAGGTTGGCGCGGATCTCCTGCTCCAGGTCCGGCCGGTTGATCTCGGCGGCGCGGGCTCGGCAGGCCGCGGATCCGGGAGCCATCAGCAGGACGCGCAGGCGCGCTCCGTGGCGGAGCGCGTCGAGGGCGGCGTTGAACGCCGCGCCGGACGCGGCCAGGGCCGAGCCTTCCGTCAGGAGCAGCGTGGAGCTCGTGTCCATGATGCGGATGTCTCGAACCGAGCTGCGGATGAGTTCGGTCAGGACCCGCGCCGGAAGCCGCCGATAGGACTCTGTGCGTGCGGCGTCGTGCTGTGCCGGGTCTTTGATCATCCGATAGATGCGGCGATCGCTGCGAGGAAAGCTCTGGGGGTAGCGCTTGTGCAGACTCAGCAGTAGTTCGGTGTGCAGCGCGGTGCCGATCGGCACCGGATCGGCGCGGTACAAGGTGGGGTCGTGCTCGCCGACCAGGAACCGGGGTTCGTCGAGCAGTTCCAGGCGTCGGTCGAGGCGGTTGGAGGCGAGGTAGACATGGCTGTCGTGCTCGACGGCGCGCAACTGCATGGCGACGTCGTCGGGCCGATCCGCGTCGCGGACCGGGATCAAGCCCTCCGCGCTCCGCGACGAATCCCACAGGCTGTCGAACCCTTCCAACAGGTGCGCGCCGAGCAGGGTGTCGGCACGGACCTCGATGTGCGGGGCATCGTCGGAGACCGCGTCGTTGGGAACCGTGGTGTGGATCAGGATGTCGTCCGCTCCGTGCATGATGAACGGTGCGGGGACGGTATACAGGCGCAGCTCGACCAGGCCGCGCTTATCGTCGTCCAACGCTGCGATGTAGCCGCGAACCTGGGTGATGGCGGCCGTGATCCGCCGATCCAGATCGAGGTCCGGGTATCGGTTGCGAAGCTGCTGGGCGCGAGAACGGGAGATGTCTGAGGCCGGGCTCATCAGCAGGATCCTGACCTCGGCCCCGTTGTCGACCGCGGCGCGGACCGCGTTGCGGAACCGGAAGTCCTTGGTGGCGTCTTCTTGGATCAGCCTGCTGGAGGTGTCGAGGATGCGGATGGCGTCCTGGGCTCTGGCCACACGTTGGCAGAACTTGCGGTGGTTGAAGTGCGGGTGGGCGCGCATGCCGCCGGCCGCGGCGCGCACGATCGGCTCGATGAGGAACAGGATCGTCAGACCGCCGAGCATGTCGCAGGCGGCGTTGAGCATGAAGTTCGGCATCAGGCCCGGTCCGAACCCGGTGAGCACCGCCAGCACGCTGAGGGCGGCGACCAGGGTGCTGAGAACCGTGAACGCAGCAAGGGTCGCGTGAGATCTGGTCCAGCGCGAGATCATTGCCGTCCTTCCTTTCCGTGTCAGGCCCCGCCTCGGCGAGGAGGCGGGGCCTGACGGTCCGGGGTGGGATCAGGTCGCGCCGAGCGCCTGCCGCAACCGTGGGATCAGGTCGTCCAGGTCGTGCGACCAGCACAGACCGTTGTGCCCGCCGTAGCAGTCGGCCCAGGCGGTGCCGGTGCCGTCGCCGTAGTCGACGAAGTGGGACGGGACGCCTGCCGCGTCCAGGTTCGCCTTCAACCGCTGCGCGGCGCCTTGCAGCCACCACTCCAGGAAGATGTTCGCGCCGTGCGGGTCGCTGACCGGCGGGACAGGGCCGCCACCACCGTTGCCGACGTAGATCGAGACGCCCATGCCCTGCAGAGCGGCGGCGTGAGCGCCCGGGTCGACGTTGTTCCACAGGACGTCGCTGTAAGGGTAGACGACCGAGAACGGGTACGGCGTGCCGAAGACATCGTCGCTGCCGACCGCCGGGCTCGGGGCGAAGCTGACCGGGACCTCCGTCAGCGAGGCGACGACGGCTTCACGCAGGTCCATCGAGTTGCGGGACAGATCGTCGTCCCCGGACAGGGTGGCGACTTGCGAGAACAGGTCGGGGTAGGTCTCGGCGTAGTGGAGAGCGCCGAAGCCGCCCATGGAGATGCCGGCGACGCCGCGGTGCTGCTTGTCGGCCAGGGTGCGCAGGTTCGCGTCGATGAACGGGATCACCTGGCCGATGTGGAAGGTCTCCCAGTTCTGCGCGCCGGCGGCGCTGTTCTGGTTGAGCCAGTTCGAGTACCAGCCGCGCGGCCCGCCGTCGGGCATCACGAAGATCATGCCCGAGGTGCTGTTGACGGCGCCGAACCCGGACCAGAAGGACGCCGGGTCGGCGCCCGGATACGAACTGTTCAGCAGGTACAGCACCGGATACCGCTTGGCCGGATTGCTGTAGTAGTCCGAGGGCAGCACGATGCGGATGTGGTGGCCGCCGTTGTCCAGCTCCGGCTGCCCGGCGACTTGCGGCGTGGAGACCGTGATGACGAAGTCGAACGCGGTGTTGGTCTGCGTGTAGGCGGGCTCCGTTGGGATCTGGGTGAGCCCGTAGAGGTCGGTCAGCGGTGGCGGTGCCGTCGGGTCTGCTCGGGCCGCGGACGGCTCGATGGCGGTGCCGGCCATGGTGCCGAAGGCCAAGACCATGGCGGCGAGGGCGTTGGTGAGGCTTCGCTTTTTCATGCGTCGCTCCTATTCAGCAAGCGTCTGATTCATCGGAGGCGTCGGTTTCCCCGACGACGTCGTGATGGTGGATGTGGATGTCTCCCTGGGCGGCCGAGTACGCCGTGCCGTGGTCCTTGGCAGTGTTCTGTTGATGCAGCGTCGGTGACGGGCCGGTTTTCCCGGGACTGGTGTGGATCAGGTTTCCGTCGCCGATCACGACCTGGCCGTTGACGTCTCGTCCGACGCTGATCTTCGCCGCCGCTGTGTTCTCCGTCGCCATGTGACTCCTTTCGGGATGGTTGGCACGACTGTCAGTGGCAGACCTGGTTGATCCGGCTGACCGCGTCGTTGAAAGACGATGGTGAGTTGTCGTAAGAATTAGCGGACTGATTCACGAAGGCTTGGATGTTCTGACGCCAGGTCCTGATGGCGGCGCTCGCATCACCGAGTGCTGAGACCAGCGTCGGATCAGCTGCTTGAGATCGGGTGCTGTCCACCGTCTGTCCCATGCCACTCAGCTGGTCCATCAAAGCGTCGCCCGAGCTTGTCACCGGTCCCCAGTCACCCTGTCCACCACTGTTGACGGACGAGTTGTACGTGGAAGTGGCTGATTCGAGATCGTCGTAGGCGGTGTTGACACTGGCCTCATCGGCGTTGATCGACGAGATGGCGCCGGCGCAGACCGGGTCGACCGACGACGTCGAGGCAGAGATCGGAGCAGGGACCGGCGGAGACTGATTCGCGCGCACCACCGCCACCCCGCCCGCGACTGCCGCGCACAAAGTGAGACCCACCGCTGCGGCCTTCACGGCCCCGAACCCCGCGGTGGCGGCACCGGTCGTGGCGGTGCCGCTCGTTCCCGCAGCGGCTGTCGTGGTGGTCATCGCACCTGAGGCCGCACCTGACGCCGCACCTGATGCCGCACCGTGGGAGGCCACCGCGGTAGCTCCATGAACGCCGGAGGCTGCCCCGGGATGGAAGACGGCCTTCGTCATGTGATGGGCGACGTTTGTTCCATGCGCGCCGAGCGGCGAACCGTGCACGGCGCCGGTGTGGCTCGCCGCCGTGCCGTGGCTGCTGACGGCGGCATGCCCGTGCGCCGCTGAGCCGTGCGCGGTGCCGCCGGCGGAACCGTGGCCCCCAGACGTCGCAGGTGTCTGAGCCCCCGGCATGTGCCAGACCGGCTTCGCGATCGGGGAGCTGTGCACCGGCGTCGCTGCGAGCGGTGCGTGGGACGTCGGCACCGCGGGAGCAGAGTTTCCGGTCGCGATCGCCAGATGCCCCGGGGGAGTGAACACCGAGGGTGCGTGGGTGAGCCCCGCAGCCCCACCGTGTCCGACAGCAGCCGCCCCGTGCACGGCTGCTGTCGGCATGGTGGATCCCAAAGGCGCGGCGCTCGATGTCAGCGCCGCACCGCCGGCATGTGCGGCTTGGACGGCGACGCCCGCTATGTGGGCATGGACCTGTCCTGCCGCGCTCGCCATGTGCGCCTGCGCCGATCCACTGAGCGCAGCGTGCCCGCTGACATGCGCGCCTCCCGCACCGATCCCTGTATGCGCTCCGCTGCTGGTGATCGACTGTGAAGACGCCAACCGTGCGGACTCCCGCGCTATTCGCATCTGTCCGAGGACGCCCAACTCCTGCCACAACACCACCGCTTCGGTCAGGAGCAGCGCTGCCGGCACCAGCTTGTGCGTCAGCAGGCAGCGGATACCCTCCTCGTGCATGAAGTAGGCCTTGGCCTCCTTGTCACCGGCCTTCTCTGCCGCGGCCCAGCCGGCGCCGAGCAGGGCGCCCCAGGCGGTGAAGCGGAGCGAGGCCTGGAGTTTGGGGGCGGCCGCGCGGGCCAGCCTGACGCCGAGGTCCGAATGACCTTCCTGCTCGGCCCTGACGACGACGGTGTCGAGCGCTCGGTGGTGGTTCGCCACCGCGTCGGGATCGGTGGCCGGATCGTCGGCCCATGCGGTGAAGTGGCGGCAGAGCACGTCTGCGGGGTAGGCGGTTGGACGCGTCCGGTGCACTTCCGCCTTCACGTCCTCGGGGACCCGGTAGCCGGCCTCGGACTCGGTGAGCAGGCCGGCGCGCGCCAGTGCGCGACAGACCGCGTCGGAGTCGTGGCGGCGCAGCAACCCGTCGAGATGGAGGGGGCTGATATCGCCGCCGCCGATCGACACGATCAAGTGCAGGACGTCGCGGGCCTCGGGCGGCTGCTGCCTGAGCAAGGTCGGTAGCAGCCTGGGAAGCTGCTTCTGTTCCGGCAGCGTGCGCTGCCCGGCGGCCGCGATCCGCTGCAGGTGCCGAGGGCTGCTGTCGAGCGCGGCTAGCAGTGTCAGGGCGACGGAGCGCTCGTCGGCGGTCAGCGATCTCGGCAGGTGCCGGGCCAGGAGGTTGACCGCTGCCGATTCGTCGAGGCCGCCGATCGGGATCGCACGCACGGCTGCCGTCGCCGGGACCCGCTGCCGCGCCGCGAACACCAGCGCGGAACTCTGCAGGACGTCCATCAGTTGTTTGAGATCGGATGCCGAGCAGACCAGGTCGTCGAGGTAGACCCGCAGCTGGAGGTGTTGCAGATGCTGCTGCAGTTCCACCGCCGACGGCACATAGCCAGACGTTTCGTAGCAGGCTCGGAAGATCTCCTGCGCGATCTCGGAGACGTCCCGGTCGCGGGCGCTGAGGAACACCACCCCGTCCGGACCCGATCCGAGGTGGCGGGCCGCGTGCCTCAGCAACGCACTCTTGCCGATCCCCGCCGATCCGAATAACTGGACCGTCCCACCGGCGCCGACCGCCGCGTCGAGCTCGGCCAGCTCTCGGTCGCGCCCGATCACCTGACCGGTGCTGCGCGGCAGCAGGCTGATCGTGCCGCGGCGTACCGGGATGGGCCGCGGACCGGGATAGTCCGACACCCGCGAGCCGGTGTCACCGTTGAAGGTGATCTGCAGCAGGACGTTGTTGTCGCCGTTGAACAGGACGCCGTTGAGGTCCCGGCCCACGGTGAGCGCGGAGCCGCCGGTCACGGCACACCTCCGGAAAGGGATCCGACGTCGGAGTCGGTCGATGTGGTGGCCGTGGTCTCGCTCCAGGACCCGGTCCGGCAGAGCCGGCGCTCCGGCGAACTCGTGGGCGAGCATCCCGGCGTGGGCTGGTCCGACTCGCACAGGCCGTCCGCCGGCACAGGAGCCGTCGAACTCGTCGGGGGATCCGTGGTCGCCCCCTGATCCTGCCCCGACCAGTCCGTGCTGGACGGTATCGAGGTCGGCGTTGAGAGACGCCGCTGCCGGGGACACCGCGGCGAGGTTGTCGGCGAAGTTGTCGGCGAAGTCGGCACCGGCGCCGGCACCGTGGCCGTCGGTTCTGTCGGCTGCGTCGTCGGGTGTCCCGTCGTCGCGACGGGACCTGTGGGGATCACTCGTGTCGACGGGGGCGGCGTCGGGGTCTGCGACGCCGATGGCTCCCCGATCGTCAAGGCGGCGGCCTCGCCGGCTCCGACCAGCGCGACGGCGACCACGAGGAGCGCGGCCGAGGCGCCGGCCCGGGTCCGGCCGCGCTGGGATTCACTCCGGCCGGCCATGTCAGTCCACGAATTCCTGGTCGACGGCGATGGTTTTGAACCCCCGAGCCTGCGCGGGCAGCGTCAGCTGGCCGCGCTCCGAGGAGCTGATCAGGGTATTGAGCAGGCTGGTGAGCGCCTCGCTCAAGGCGGCTTCGGAGTCTGAGCCGTCGGCCAGGAACGCCAGTTTGGTATGGACCTGCCGCAGCACGTCGGGATTGGCGCCGCCGAAACCGTAGGAGACGACGTGCGGTCGCCGGGACCAGCTCGGGTCGACCATCGCGTCGAACGCCGCCTTCCAGTGCCGGTCGGTGGGTGCGCCGTCGGTCAGGAAGAACACCGCGGGCCGCAGCACCTGCCAGCCGCCCGCGCGCAGGGTCGTCACATCGTTCTCGATGCACCGGCGCACCAGATCGAACGCCTTGCCGTATTCGGTGCTGCCGGCGCAGATCACCTCCGGCATCACCGGCACCTGGCCCATCTCGGACATCGGGATGACCAGATGCGCCTCGGTGGAGAAGGCGATCAGGCAGACGTGGGCGAACTCCTCGACCCGCGGGTTCATCGCCAGGGCCTGGTGCAGGCGATCCAGCGTCGCGTTCAGGACCGACTGGTGCGGGATCATCGACGATGAGGCGTCGATCACCAGGTACGTCGGCAGACACGTCAGGCCCTGACTCAGCGCCAGCTCAGTGGGAACGGACATGGGGTTCTCTCTTTCGATCTCAGTGACGGACGATGTGAAGAATCAGGAGCATGACGATCGCGGTGATGAGGACCGCCGCGGCCACCGTGCCCACCACGGCACGTCTCCGGTTCGGGCCTTGCGGCTTGACGGAGGTCGGCCGTACCGGGAACGGGACGAACTCCGACGGCTGCGGGCCCGGCGACGCGGGCGTCAGCTGCGGCGTCACTTCGCTCCGGGTCCCGGGTCCCGGCACGCCGGGCTTCGCGCCCGGCAGCCCGGGCGTCCCCGGCACCCCCGGCATCGCCAGCCACGCCGGCTGGGGTTGAGGCCGGATGTAGGGACCGCCGCTCAGGGCCAGCCGAAGCTGCCCGATCGAGGGACGCCGCTCGCGGTCCGACGCCAGCAACATGTCGAGCAACACGTTGCGTACCGCCGGATGGTCCGGCAGGGACTGGCCCGCGACGGCTGCGATCGCGTCGTCGGTTCGGCGCTTCGCGGTGAGGCAGCGTGCGACCAGCAGAGCGACGCGGAACCGGTCGGTGTAGACGTCGGCGTCTCCGCCGGACGGGGTCAACGGATCCGTCCAACTCGGCTGTTGGAAGTTCGGCATCTTGCCGGTCTGGCAGCCGTCGATGTCGATGACGAACACCGACCGGTCGGCGGGCGACCAGAACGCGTTCGAGTACGACCAGTCCGAGTACACCAGCCCGAGCTTCTCCAGCATCTCCGCCAACGCCGCGAGGTTCCGGCAGGCGGTGATCCGGCCGCTGTCCCCGGGCGCCCGGAGGCCCACCCCGCGCAGGGCCTCGTCGGTCTTGGCGAGCCAGTCCACCTCCACATGGCGGGACACCGTCGTGCGCCCGACCGTCAGGTCGGCCTTGAACCGCTCGGGTGCGGCCGGTATCACGCAGCCGACCACGGGGTTCCCCGCCTCGGTGATTCTGGCGGCCGGCCAGGACGAGGACGACAGCAGGGTTCTGCGATCTGATTCGTCGAGCGTCGCAGGGGCTGTGATCAGCGCGTCGAGCCGCTGCGAGTCCTGCCGCGGCCGGGGCTGCCGGTAAAGCTTCGCCAGCCAGCCGGGGTGGTCGATCAGCGGGTGGATCGCGATGCTCTGGCCGGTGTGCTCGCTGATCGCCCGATCGAACGCGCCCAGCTCGGCCCGGCTGACCACGTCGTTCAGCGCCCAGGTCGCGAGGCCGGTCATGACCCGGCTCCGTTCCAGACGACGACCGCGGTCCGGTCGTCCATCCGTTGCGGGGCGTCGAAGTCCACGTCGTTCAGGAACTCGGCGGCCGGCAGCGGCGCGCGCCAACGCTGGGCGAAATAGCGGTTGATCGCCTCGTTGCCCCAGGCGTCGGCGATGCCGTCGGTGGTCAGGGCGAAAGCTGCCCCGGGGCGCAGATCGAACTCCATGGCCCGGACGGCCTCCGGAGAGTCCGGCAGCGCGCTGCTCACACCGTTCGACGCGTATTCGCCCTGGTTCTTGGTGTCGCCGAACCTTTGCTCCCACCGCGTTCCGGCGGCGTTGAGGATCCAGCCCGAGCTGTCGCCGACCCACGCCGCCCAGCCTCGGGCCGAGGCACCGGGGCGGTCCGGTACCTGGAGGACCGCGGCGATCAGGACCGTCGCGACGTCCCGGCTGGCCGCTTGCCGATCGGCGGCGGCGTTCGCGACGTGCTCCGCGGTCTGCTTGAAGACCGCGAGGGCGTCCAGCTCGGCCGGGTCGGAATGGACGTCGAGCATCCCCCTGAGGATCTGTACGGCCCGACTCGCCGCGACGGTGGCGCCCGTGTCGGACCGCTGGGCGTTCGAAATCCCGTCCGCGACGGCGAGGACGACGAAGCGGTCATCGAGGGTGCGGCCGATGCGGTAGGCGTCCTGCCGCGGCTCCCCGGATCCGGACCCGCCGCGTCCGCCGCAACGGTGTCCCGGCCCGACCACCGAGGCGCCGCGAACGGCGAACGGGCCGACCTGGGCCTGGTCCGCGGCGATGCCGTTGGGGAACGGCCGGGCCGGGATACGCCAGGGCTTGCTGTGGGCCGAGCTGCCGCGGCCGAACTTGGGTGCCTTGCTCAGTTCGTCTTGGGCGGACAAGGCGGTGACGGCCCGGGGTGACGGGACCTGTGCCGCTGGTGGCGGGAGCGTCGATCGCTGCGGGTAGGGCCAGGTCAGGGTCGGCTGCCTCGAATCGGACCGCGGGTCGATCGGCCGTTCGTGCGCGGTGCCGGTGCCGGTGCCGGCCTCGGGCTGGTACGCGGGTCCCGGGCGGCGGAGTCTGTCCGCGGATCCGGCCGTGTCGTCCCTGACCGGTGCCGCCGCCGTCCCCACCACGACGGCAGCACCGGTCACCGCTACCGCGGCCAGTGCGCACAGATACGTCACCCATGCGAAGGCTCGCGGGGGCTTGGACACTTCAATGAACGCCGCGACAGTGATCGTGCCGACAACGAAGGCGTAGACGAGTCCGCTCGGTCGACCAGACTCAGAGGTTTGATGGTCGAAGCTCATTTCAGGTCCTGAGGCTCGCGCACGTGGATGTGCTGGGATCCGCACTGGTTCGCGTAGAGGCGGCCGGAGCCGCGCGCCGTGTTCTGCTGGTGGACCACGGCGGTGCCGCCGGGCGCCGGGCGTGGCAGTGTGAGGCCGGCCAGCGCTGCCAGTGCCGGTCGCAGAGCGGGGTCCTGGCTTGCGATCTCCCTTAGCGCCTCGGCCCAGAAACGCACCAGTTCGGAGTGCGCAGCTTTGCCGGCGGAGTCCTGGGTGTCGGTGGACTCCTGGCCCGCTGCGGCGACAGCGGCCATGTGGTCGAGGGCCTGTGCCAACTCCACGCGGCGCCGGGTGCGCCGGATCAGCACCTTGCGGACCAGATCGCGGACCATCGGCCACAAGTCCGTTCCGATCGCGGCGACCAGCGATTTCGCTCCCGAGGCCGCCAGCTCGGTGAGATCCTCCCGCACCGCGGGCATCACACGGTCCCTTCGCGGCTGTCGACCTGCATAGTCCCGCTCTGAACCGCGAAGACCCTGCCGTGGCCGCTGGCTGTGTTCTTCTGGACGGCGACCTCGGCTGTCCGCCGCGCCTCCGTGTGCTCCGCCAGGCACGCGGCCGCGCTCTGCGGGCCTATCGGGCTTCCGGGGCAGTGGATCCAAGCCCGGCCGACGTACGCCTTCTCCCGCACCTCTACGGGAACGAAGGCGTCAGCGTCGGGGCCCGCGTCGTAGCCGCTTCCGATGGTCTCCTCGCCGTAGTGCTGCGACAGGATGGCCGCGACGGGAACGCCCTCCGGAGCGCCGGACAAGGCGGCCCGCACCGGAGCCGCGTTCAGCAACCGGGCCAGGATCTCGAAGGGCGCACCCGAGAACCCGCCGTCGGGATCCAGCTTGATCTCGCCGGCGTGCAGCGCGACGCGCAGTCGGATCTGGACTTTGGCCGGGGCCCGGCGGTTGTGGGCCCGCACGCGCGTCGCCAGATCGGGCAGCACGGGGTGCAGCAGCGTCTGCTTGCGGATCCCCGAGGGCGCGACGAGCTGGAATCCATCCCCGGTGTCCTGACGCCGGCAACCGGCCCAGTCCAGCCCCGCCGTCCGGAAGGCGGCACTGCAGGCTGCCTCAAGCACCCCACGGATTTCCTGCAGGTTGTTCTCGCCGCGGCCCGCTGAGGAGGCGATGTCGCAGGCCAGCAGCGCGCGGTATTCGTATACGGATTCCATGGTCCCTCCTTGGGCGTATGTCCAGCTCATGGTTGCTCGGTGCCTCGCAGGGGATTCGGTAGAAGTACGGGGTCTGTCACATCCGCGCTAATTCGGGCGCGGACGCTTCGGGAGGAGACCGGCATGGACGGCTCTCACGATCCGCAATGGCCTGAGACCAGCCTGGTCGGCCGTCTGAATCCGGCAGATCGGGCCACGGTGTTGGCGCTCGGTCGGCAGGTCCGGTACCGGGGCGGCGAGATCCTGGTCCACGAGGGCGAGGCGTCCGACGCCGTCATGGTGCTGCTCGGCGGCATGGTCAAGGTCACGGCACACGCCCAGGACGGCAGGGAGGCGTTGCTCGCCGTCCGGATGGCCGGGGACCTGGTCGGCGAGTTCGCCGGAATCGACGGCAAGCCGCGGGTCGCCACGATCACCGCTTGCGGGCCGCTGCTGGCCCGGCGCGTCGGGCGCGCTGTCTTCCTGGCCTGCATGCAGGCCGATCCCAGCCTGGCGATGGCCGTCAACGAGGTCGTCGTCGCGAAGATGCGCACCGCGACCGGTCGCATCGTGGACTTCGCGGGATGCGACGTCACGACCCGGCTGGCTCGGATGCTGCGCTATCTGGCCGTCACCTATCCCAAGCCCGGTGCTCCGTCCGGCGTCATCAGCGCGCCGTTGTCCCAGGCTGAGCTCGCCACTCTGGTCGGCGCTTCCGACAGCGCCGTCATCAAGGCTCTGCGAACGCTGCGCGTCCGGGAGGCCATCAGCACCACGTATCGCACGATCCGCGTCCGCGATCTGGACCTGCTCTCCGAGATTGCTCTCGGCAGTTCCTGAAGCGGGGTGGGAGCGCGGTACACCGGGCCGCGGTGTGTTTCTTCCATGAGCCAGGAATGAGGCGGCCAGCAGGAGGAAGAGCAGCAGGCCGAGCGCCGCGAGCACACAGCTCCGGAGTACGCGCAAGTCAGTCGTGACGAGTTCGGCCCGTCCGGCGGGACGAATGCCGGGGTGCTTTTCGCGGTAATGGTCGGTGAGGAGGTCTGAGACCTGATTCATGGGCCGGCGAGGAGTCCGATACCCGCAGTCCGCGCACCAGTACCGGTATGCGGCACCCATCGCGGTTCTCCGTCCTGTTCGTGGGCCTGGACCCAGACCTCGGCGACGCGGGCCGTTCGGCCCCGCTGACCCAGACTGTGTCCGCCCTGCTCAAGGACAAAGGCCACGAGCAGGACAGCGAAAGGACATCCGTGTCCGGTTGCGCTCCATTACCGTGTATTGACACGCAGTGAGGCCCTGGGCCGAGCGAGGGGGATCGGATCAAGGTGGGTGACGAACTCGGCGGCGCTCTGCGGGCGCTGCGGAATCAGGCTGGGCTGACCCAGGACGAACTGGCCGAAGTGGCCGGCGTGGCGGATCGCACTGTGCGGCGGTTGGAGGCGGGACGGACTCCGGATACCCGGATGGGGACGGTTCGGCTGATCGCCAACGCGTTGGCCGATGCATTGGGCCGGGATAGGACAGAGCTCTGGCGCGAGCTGGCTGCCTTGCGTGCCGGAGTGGGAGAGGCGGCGAGTCCGACCTCTCAGCAGTCTGATACGGATTCCGTCCGCGTATCTGAGCCCATCGATACCGAAAGCCCAGATCTGCCTGCGACCCGCTACCTGGGTCTCCCGCGCCCCAAAGCGGATCAAGGTGGATTGCGTGCAGCTGCCGACATCCTGGCGCACAACGTCCGAGACCGCTGGATCCGCGAAGAGGAGCATCGGCGCGTCCACGATCCGCGGCCGCTGCCGGTGCGGTGGCACGCTGTGCGGCGAGGGCTCGTCGATGACGGGGCCGAGACGCACGCCGGCCACCAGAGGGCTGACAGGCCGATCACGCCTCCGCCTTCGGGCACTTTGACGGACATCGCGCAGACCTACCGGTCGGTCGCTACCGGCAGGCTGGTGGTGCTGGGCCGCGCTGGTTCGGGCAAGACCGTGCTGGCCCTCCGCTTCGTCGTGGACTACCTGGACACCCGGGAAGCCGACGAGGCGGTCCCCGTGATCTTCAGCCTCGGTGCCTGGAACCCGGCCACGGTCACGCTCCGCGACTGGCTGGCCCACCGCCTCCTGCGCGATCACCCCGAACTCGGAGCGGCGGCCCCGGCCCCCAGCACCTCGACGCTGGCCGCCACGCTCCTGGCCGCGGGCTGGATTCTGCCGGTCCTCGACGGCTTCGACGAGATCGACGAAAGCCTCCAAGGCCTGGCACTGAACCAGTTCAACGCCACGACGCTGCCGTTTCTGTTGACCAGCCGCTCCACGCAGTTCGAGGAAGCCGTCGCGGCGACTCGTGCGCTCAACCGGGCGGCGGGCATCGAACTCGACGATCTGACCGTGGCCGACCTGGCCGACTACCTGCCGGGCACCGCGCCGCTCGGAGAGGAGAGTGCTGAGCGAGGTGCGGCCTGGACCGTGTGGCAGCCGGTGCTGACCGCGATCGACGAGCAGCCTGAGAAGAGGGAATGCGCCCGGCTGGTCGAGGTCCTGCGCACGCCGCTGATGGTGCTGTTGGCGCGCACGATCTACAGCGACGTCCCGGGTCGGGATCCCGCAGACCTGTTGGAGGAAGGGCGCTTCCGCAACGTCGAAGGGCTCGAAAGACACCTGCTGGCCGGCTTTGTGCCGGCGCTGTACCAAGACTCGCGCAAGCCCTTGGCCGCAGCCGGCAGCGTCCGGGCCGACGGCCGCCCCCGCCGTCCCGGCCGCTCATGGAGCGCCGACGAGGCCGGTCGTTACGCCGGCCACATCGCAGCCCACCTGGGCCGTTCACAGAATCGGGCCGGTCAGGACCTGGCGTGGTGGCGGCTGGGCGATTCGGTACGCCCGATGTGGCGAGTCCTCGCGGTGACGCTGGCCGGCATGGTGCTGACCTCCGTCGCGCACCTGCTTCTGGTGATACCTGTCGACCTTCTGAGCACCCGGCCGTATTCGATGGAGCCGGCCGCCTTCCTTGACGACACCTTCCTCATCGGCCCCGTGGTGGGCTTGTCCTTCGGACTCGTCTACGCGCTCTTGGTGCTGTCCGGACGGTTCACGATCGAGCCCTCTCGCGTACAGGTGCGCCTGTCCTGGCGTCGGCGCCGCGCCGCCAGTCCCAGCGGCCGCATCCAGTTCGTGACCTGGGCTGCCTTCGGTTTCCTCGGCGGCACCGCACTCGGCTGCGGCTACGGTGCCGCGCAGACGTTCGCCATATTGCTGCTGGGCCTTGAAGGCAATTCCACCGCCGGCGACATCATCTCGATCACGCTCACCAACATGGCTGTCTACAGCCTCATCTTCGGACTCGCCGCCAGCCTGTCCTTCGGTCTGATGGCAACGCTCACCGTCCCCGACGACGTCAGCGCCGCGCCCACACCGCTGAGCCTGCTGGCCGCCAACCGCGCCGCGACTCTGCGGCAACTTCTCGTCCTCATCCCCTTGCTGGCACTGGCCATCGGCCTCGGCGGTACCGCTGTGACAGCCGTGCTGCAAGGCCCACTCGGGCCACTCAACTGGCCATCCCAAGTCGCGTTCGTCATAGGCACTTCCGGCGGCTTCATCGGCGTCGGGATGTACACCCTCACTTTTACCGCGTGGGGCCAATGGCTTCTCCTGGCCCGCTTCTGGCTCCCACTGACCGGCCGCCTGCCCTGGGCGACAGCCGAGTTCCTCGAAGACGCCTACAGCCGAGGCCTGCTACGCCAATCCGGCGCGGTGTACCAATTTCGGCACGCTCGGCTGCAGGCACAACTCGAAGCCGCGCCGAATGACGCTGAAGACCCACGAAGCCTCGCTTCGCAGCCTGTGCGGGAGACCGCTGTCTGATCCCGACTGTCCGCACCGCGAGCGGCAGCTCCGCCGGTAATGTGAGAGGTGATCGGGGCGGGTACCGAAGGGGGCGTGTTGAGCGTGGCTGAGGCGGCGGCGAGGCCCCGGCGGACCCGGTCTCGGCTTCCGGCGGCCCAGCGTCGGCAGCAGATCATGGAGGCGACCTGCGAGCTGATCGCCGACTGCGGTTTCTGGGGCCTGTCCATGCAGGACGTCGCTGACCGGTGCGGGCTGACCGTCCCGGGCCTCCTGCACTACGTGGGCTCCAAGGTCGGGCTGCTCGTCGCGGTGCTGGAACACCGCGACCGCGAGGACGCCAGGTCGCTGCGCGGGCAACTCGGCGTCGACGAGGAGCACGTGCCCGACGAGTGGTCCGATGGCGGCCCCGAAGGCGTCGATCTGCGCCGGCTGTGCGCCGCGACGATGCGCAGGAACGCCGGGCAGCCCGAGATCGTGCGGCTGTTCGCGGTGCTGGCGGTCGAGTCGCTGAATCCGGGCCATCCGGCCCACGACTACTTCGCCGCGCGTCAGGCGCGGGTGGTCTCCTCGTTCGCCGCGCTCGCCAAGGGGCTGACGGACCGCCCGGAACTGCTCGCGCGCCAGATCGTGTCCATGATGGACGGCGTGCAACTGCAATGGCTCCGCGACCCCGGGACCATCGATCTGGTCGAGGAATGGGAAGCCGCCGCCGAGGCGCTCTTCGGTCGGCTCTGATCAGCCCCCTTACACCTCTTGCCGCAGCGTCAGCTCTCGACTACCGTTCCACACCAATCACTACCTAGTACCTGATAGGTAGTAGGTAGACGGCAGTCGGCCTCAGGAGACGAGCAATGATGCGATCCTCCGCCCTGTATCTCAGTCCTCGTCGGCGACACCGGTGGCGTACGGTGCTCGCCGCGGTCGCGGTCGCAACCGTGAGCTTGACGACGGCGTCGTGGAACACCGCCTCGGCCTCGACGGCGACGCGGGCGTCGGCCTCGGCCGCGACAGCAGCGCCGGCAGCGGCGGCGGCAGCGGCCCCGGCAGCAGCGGCGTCCGGCACGATCGTCGGCCGGCAGAGCGGTCGGTGCGTCGACGCGCAAGGCGCCGGCACCGCGAACGGCACCGTGGTCCAGCTCTACGACTGCAACGGCACCGTCGCGCAGCAGTGGCAGGCGCGGTCGGACGGGTCGATCCTGAACCCGAACTCCAGCCGCTGCCTCGACGTGACCGGCGCGGGCACCGCGAACGGCACCCGCGTGCAGCTCTACGACTGCAACGGCACCGGCGCACAGCGGTGGACCGTCAATTCCAACGGCACCGTCACGAATCCCAACTCCGGCCGCTGTCTCGACGCGAACGGCAGCGCGAACGGCGCCTACCTCCAGATCTGGGACTGCACCGGCGGGCCGAACCAGCAGTGGACGGTGAACGGCACCGGCGGTGGCGGTGGCGGCACGGGCTTCTGGTCGCAGATCCACGCCGGCTGGAACCTGGGCAACTCCTTCGACACCAGCTGCGACGAGACCTGCTGGGGTAACCCGGCGACGACCAAGCCGATGATCGACCTGATCTCGACCAAGTTCAACTACCTGCGCCTCCCCGTGACCTGGTACCCGCACCTGATCAGCGGGGCTCCGAACTACACCGTCGACCCGAACTTCCTGGCCCGCCTCAAGCAGGTCGTGGACTGGGCGATCAGCGACAACATGTTCGTCGACGTCAACATCCACCACGACGGCGGCGGCGGGAACTGGCTCCTCCCGAGCACCGCGGGCATGGCCACCACCGAACCGGAGTTCATCGCGCTGTGGAGCCAGATCGCGGGCTACTTCAACGGCGAGGGCGACCACCTGCTGTTCGAGGCGATGAACGAGCCCCAGGACGCCAACGGCGGCAACCGCTACGGCGGCGGCACGTCGGACAACTGGGGGCCGATCAACACCCTGAACCAGGACTTCGTCAACACGGTCCGCGCGGCCGGCGGCAACGACGCCACCCGCTGGCTGATCGTGGTGCCCTACGGCGCCAACGCCCAGACCGGCGCCGACAACCTCGCGGTACCCGCCGGCGCGAACATCGCGGTATCGCTGCACACGTACAACCCCTGGTCCTTCTGCTCCACCACCGCCCCGAACTACCTGACCTGGGACGGTTCGATGAACTACCTGCCCAACGGCGACGTGGACAACGGGTACAACCTGTTCACCAGCAAGGGCATCCCGGTGATCTGGACAGAGTTCGGCGCCACCGTGAAGCCCTACAACGGCGCCGACAACTCCGACCAGGTCGCCGCCTACGAGTCGCACATCGCCTCCTACGCCGCCCAGCACGACCAGAAGGTCGTGGTGTGGGACAACGGCTACACCGGCATCGGTGACGACCAGTTCGGGCTGATGAACCGCAACACGGCGCAGTGGCAACGCGCGAACATCGTCAACGCGATCCAGGCCGCCGCCGGCTGAGCGGGTATCGACCCGTGGCCATTCTCATGTGATTCACACGGAAATCTGATCAAAGCCGGAGTAATCGGTGGCAGCGTCTATACAAAAGACGCACATGGGGAGCGTGACTCATGAGAACCGATTTCAACTCCAGCCGCGACCAGGACCAAGAGGGAAAGCGCACTTTCGCAACCCGCAAACGCAAAGTCGCCGTCATCGCCGGGCTCGCCGTATTGGCGGTGACCGGGATCGGCGTGGGCCTGGTCGCCGCCTCCGGCTCGACAAGCGGAACGTCCGCCACCGCGTCCGGCTCCACCGGCTCGCCCACCTCACCAGTGGGCGCCGGTGGCGCCCGGCAGGGGTCCAACGCGCGCAGCACCAACGAGCCCGGCGGCACCTCGGGCACGATCAGCAGCGTGACCGGCACCGGCTTCTCGGTGAAGACGACCGTAGGCGAGTCGATCACCATCGATGAGAACTCATCCACCACCTACGAAAACGCCGCCGGCGCAACACCGACCGCGACGACATCCAGCGCGCTCACACCAGGCCAGGCGGTCCTCGTCCTGGGCACCGTGAACAGCACCACCATCACCGCCAGCCAAGTCACGATAGAGCCCGCGAACAGCCCCTACACAACGGCATCGACCGACGTCACCGCCGTGCACCAGGGCCAACAGAACGCCTCGCAGTCGTACGGCACGATCCCGACCGACTACACCGAAGGCCAGGGCACGATCGTCGGCGCCGGCACGGCGAACCAGGCCGTCCAAACCGCGCTGCAGAAATACCCCGGCGGCATCGTCGACCGCGTCGTCCAACTGCCCGACGGGGACTACGAGGTCCACGACATCGGCACCAACATCCACCACATCTTCGAGAATTCGAGCTTCCAGGTGATCGGGGCCAACTGACGCCAGGCATCCGGTGGCACCTGATGAGGCCGGTCGTGCTCTATGTGTGGGTACGAAGCCGTGATCGGAACACCCCGGCTGACAGCCCTCGCGTTCTCAAGCAGCACTCTCGTCGCCATGGCCGGAGTCGCGATAGGTTCGCAGAGTTCTGACAAGCCTGCGGCTCGGGCCGCGTGCGCCATCAGCTTGGCGCGTGAGCTCGGCCGTCGGGCCATCTGAGCCTCGGCACCTGTCGGTTGCCGGGCTGACTCAGTAGGGGGAGACGTGGGGGACCTGACGGTCAAAGCGTGGAAGCGGTACGGCAAGGATCGCTTGTACATCACCTACACCGCGACCGGCGAGAACATCGGCTACTACGACCGGGAAACCGGCAAGCTGCACGTCGAAGATCCGACCATGCAGTACCGGGCCCTGGAAGCGCTGGCGCCGTTTCTCAGCGGTGATATCAGTGCGGTGGCTCACGTTGTCGAGTCGGTTCCGCCTCCACTCGGCCAGGATCTGACAAACAACACCGCCGGGGAAGCCGTTCGCAGGCGAGCGGCTGAGCTGTCGCCGGGGCGCTTTCAGCGCTTCGCGGCGAAGCTCCTGGGCATACCGACCGAAGCGACGTCGTGGGAGGTCGGCGCGACCGGCGAACGACGGGTCGGTGCTCGGCTCGACCGGCTCAAGACTCACGGTTGGAACGTGCTCCATTCCATTCCGCTCAAGAGCGGCGCAGACATAGATCACGTGGTCATCGGCCCCGGCGGGGTATTCACGGTCAACACGAAGCACCACCCCGGCGCGCGCGTCACCACCTCTGGCGACTACGTCCGCGTCAACGGCCAGCTCAACCACTACGTTCGAAACAGCCGACATGAAGCCTCAGCGGCGGCCAAACGGCTGAGCTCCGCATGTCGCTCGCCGGTGTCGGTCAGCGGCGTTCTCGCCTTCGTCGGTGTCCAGTCCCTCAGCGTGAAGGAACCACCCGCGGACGTGGCCATCGTGCCGGGAGAGCGGCTGGACCACCTGTTCCTCGCCGCGCCGCCGACTCTGAGCCCGGACGTGCAACAGCGGATCTATGCTGTGGCGCGGCGTAGTGATATCTGGCTTGCCTAGTGACCCGATAGGTCGCGCGCACCGTGTGGCCCTCCGACATCGGCTGGTGCGGTACCTGTGCCCGGCGCCGTCCAGCGACCTCCGCGGTCTACTTCGCGCGAAAGCGAGCGATCAGCGACTGCGTCTCGGAAGCCACCCGTCCGGCCGTCGCCTGCTCGGGCTGCAGGTCGACCACCGACGCTGCCCGAACCGGTGCGCGGCTCACATACAGGTACGTCGAGGCGCCGGCCGCCGTCAGCCCTGCCTGTACCGAGTCGTGCAGGAAGTCCCCGACCGCCACGGTCACGGCGCAATGTTCCTGGCGAACGCCGGAGGCCTTCGCGTCCTACGACGAAACACGCTGGCACGAATTTGCCGCCCCGTTCGAACAATTCATCCTCGATCTGGTCAGCGGTGCCGCTCCCCCCGAGATTACGGGCGAAGACGAAGGCGTTCGCTACGATGAGTATGTTCCCTACGGCGTTCTGCGCCCTGCGGACCAAGCTTGAGGCTTGGCGCGGGCGCAGGGGTGGGACAACATGCTGCTTACCGACACTGCGTCGCGACGGGGCGGTCCCGCCCGGCCGGTGATGTTGAACGTCGCGGTGGCCGGACGCCGTTCAGGTCGCGGAACGTGACCAACGGTGGGCGAACCTCGACCAGGTCGCGTTGAACGAGGTCGCCGTCCGCCATCGGTCGACGCAGACCTACCCGGGCCGGTTCGCTGAGCGTGCCGCAACCATCACGGGCTCTTATACGAACGGATGGACGGCCTGGCTAGGACTGGCCTACGTGCGGTACCTCGCAGCGAGCATGCGAAGTAAACCGGGTGAAGTTCTGGTGGTTCTGACCATCTGGCGTATGACACTGGACCCGACCTGCGGTTTCGCAGATCGGGGCACTATGTGTGGAGACGCTGACCTCTCCGACTCTCATCGGAGTCACGGGCGCCAGACACTCTCTCGACTATGAGTCCGCGTAGCTCTGAGGTGACCGACCCTGACGACAAAGAGTGTTCGGGTGTTCGTGCAGGTGACATGGATCGACAGGCGTGCCGCTCGCGGGCCGGAAGAGGATCCCCCTCCCGGCCCGCGCCGCACCGACCGTCCCGTTCCGCGGCTCGATCGGGCCCGGCCCGCCTCAGCCGATGGTGTAGGCGTTGGCGACGGTCTGGCTGATCGAGCCGCCGATCGCGTCGGTGGCGGTCACCTTCAGCCACGGCGTGCTGCCCTTCGGCGCGTTGTTGAGCCAGGCCGCGAGGTAGTGGCCGTTGCCGGTCGGGACTGCGGCGGCCGGGACCCAGGTCTTCCCCGCGTCGTAGGACACGGAGACGGTGGCGCCGGTGATCGCCGCGTGCGAGCCCTGGCCCTGGTAGGACTGGTGGCCGACGCTGAGGTCGAGAAGTTGGACCGGCAGGCGGCTGGTATTGGAGCCGTCGGTCGCGAGCTGGTAGTCCAGGGACAGCGCCGGCAGGATCTCGCACCCCGTGGGGCCGAAGTTCGCCGCGTAGCAGAAGTCGTCGGCCGGGAGGGCGGGCTGCTGGGCCGAGCCCGGCGTGTATCGGAAGGTGATGTCGGTGTGGGTCTTCGTGGACTGCGACATCGGCAGGCCGCTGCCGGTGGTGTCGGCGTCGTAGACCATGCGGTAGGTGCCGGGCTGGGCGGTGGTGCCGGGGAGCTCGGTGTGGGGCCAGCCGGACTGGGAGGCGACCTGGATGCCGTCGCGATAGACGCTGAACGTCGCGGTGTAGCCGGGGCCGAGGTCGTGGGCCGCGCTGTTCGGGTCGCTGTCGGTGAACTCGGTGACGCCGAAGTCCATCACGCCGGTGTCGGGGTCCGCGCAGGCGTTGCAGGCCATGCCGTTCGTGTACTGCCCGACCTGCGGCGTCAGGGGACCGTGGCCCCAGGTGCGCCAGGTCTCGCCCGGGCCCCGGTAGACGCCGAGGTCCTCGAATTCGAGCTCTGAGTTCTGGTTCGGGGCATTCTCCACCGGCATGTATTCGGCGAACCAGAAGACGTCGTCAGTCGACACGCCGATGTAGTCGGTCAACCGTCCCGGAACGGGGACGATGCGCTGCGTTCCGGAGCCGCCGTACGGGCCGGTGACCCCGAGGTCCCAGCCGGCCTGGTGCGCGGGGTTGGCCGCGTCGGTGTCGAAGACGTAGTGGGAGGTCTGGATCCGGGACAGGTCCGGCCGGTAGGTCTGGTTCGCGTCGATGTGGTCGGACGGAGGGAAGCTGACGTCGTAGCGGTACGGATCGGGGCCGGCCGGCCCTGCCGTGCTGAGGTCCAAGACCCGGAAGGCCAGGCCGCCTATCCGCGCGGCGGGTTGCGGCGTCATCCAGGTGGCGCCCGTGCTGCCGGTCAAGACCTCGCTCGTGGCGCCGGCGGCGTCGGTCCGGTCGATGGCCTCCACATCGCCGTCGGCGGTGGACGGCCTGGGCGTGACGGCGCCGACCCGCGCGGTCGCGGTGCGCTCGTCGGCGGTCAGGGTCGTGGTGCCCGAGCCGGTCACCGCCAGATCGGTCCGGGTCACGACATGCTCGGTCGCGGCGCGCGTCTTGGGGTCGAAGGTGGCGAAGACCGTGATCGCCCAGTAGTTCCCACTGGGGACCGCGACCCGCGCGACGCCGTTGCGCAGCGGGATCGGAGCCGCGAACCGCTTCATGTCGTCGGTGTTGAGCAGGAAGGTTGTCGCCTGGGCCACCGCGCCACCGTCGAGGCCGATGCCATCGACCTCCACGATGCTCAGCGGGTAATGCGGCGTGACAGCCGCAGGCCGGGCGGCAGCCGGCGCCGCGGTGTCGTACGCGGCCGGATCATAGGCCTGACCCGAAGCGATGACCGACACCGGAATCACGTACGCATGCCCGCCCACGGTCATCTGCACCGCAGGCGCCGAACGCCCGTCCGGCGTGGTCACCGTCGTCGACGTATGCGCTCCGGAACCGCGCGCGGTCACCCGATCCCCGTTCGGCAGGGTGCTGACGTGCATGGCAGAGCGGCCCGACACTGCTGAAGAAGCCGTCGTACTGACCGCTGCGGAGGCGGTTACCGTGGCCGCAGAGGCGGTTGTGGCCACCACCAAGCCGAGAGCGGCGGCACTCCGACGGGCCGAGCGGCGGGTGATGCTGTTCTTTGACACAGGTGTCTCCCGTTCGTGGACAGTCGTCTGCTTAGACGGAGCCGGACCCGCGTCGGGTTGTCAGACCCCTGGTTTGACTGTCTGCGTCACTGCGTCACTGCGGCATCAGGGAGCGCGTGACCCCGCCGGAAACAGGTCGAACGTCGAACATGCCCCAATTGGTCCTGCATCGCAGCCCCAGGACCGTAGGCTCGTGGGTATGGCGGCGTCGAAGAATCGTGGCAAGAGTTCCCGCTCGTCCAAGCCGGGAGGCAGGCACCTCAGCGGAAACCCCGCGACACGTGCCGCGGACGAACGGCAACGCCGGATGACGGCCCTGTTGGGGACCGTTGCCCCCGATGCCAGGAGCTGGTGGGGTTCCTCGGCCGCGGATGTCGTCACCCGCGCGCATGTCCTCACGACCGCCGACGGCGTTCTGGCACTGGAAGGCGCGGTGAGCCGCCTCCTCGGCGAGGAACTGGTGCTGCGTACTGAACACGAACAGCGTGGTTTCGACCTGCCCGAGTGGCTCAAGACCGTCGCCGACCATGCGGCTGAGCGCCTCAGTGATGCCGGTGATGCCGGTGACGCCGGTGACGCCGGCGACCCGGCGAGCTGGCTGCTGCTGAACGCCTTGACCGCCATCGGCACCGACCGCGCCGCCAAGACGGCGAAGGCGGACCTGGCGAAGCTGAAGCGGTCCGCGTTCGCCGCCGAGTTCGCGGCCCGGTACCCCTGGGCGGTCCCGGCATCGCCCGCACGCCCGACCGGCAAAGCGTTGTACGCCGTCGACGGCTACGGCAGCCGCTATCTGCTCGTTGCCCCGTTCCAGACGCCCGGCGACGACACCACCGCGCACTGGTACGCCTGGGACGTCGATCTATGTGACACGCAGCGCACCGTCGCGGCCGCAGTGTTCAGCGATCCGGACGACGCCCTCGCCGACTGGAGAGCCGCAGTCGGCGCTGATATCACCGCGAACAGCCTGCTTGCCCCCGCCGCAGAACCTGCGACGATCAGGGCACTTCTCAACGACTGCCTGCTGCCCGGGGTTCTCGGCGGGTCCCTCATGGGAGACGAGACAGTCGACCTGTTCAGCGAGTACTTTCGTATGCGTAGCCGGGCATACCAGCTCTCGCGCTCCCTTCCCCGACACCAATCCGACCCGCACGCTGAGGCAGCCTGGAAAGCGAACGCGCGCGCCAACGCCGACCGCATCCTCGACGAGTTCGGAGAGTGGTTCCGTGACCGCCACTCCACCGACCAGTTCGACGAGGCCGCCGCCGCCACGCTCATCATCCAGTGGCTCGGTACCGGACCCGCCTTCGCGCATCTCAGCTGCTCGCCCCACCGTGTCCGAGCGATGACCTCGCTCATCTGGGACTCCTACCATGACGACGTCGCGTCAAGTGTCTGCACCCTGCTCCCCGACTGGGTCACCTGGTGCGCAGGCGAGACCGGGCTCACCCCCGCCCTCGCAAACCGCTCGCTCGCCGAAGCCCACCGATCGACCACGGTTTCGCGCTCCACACTGGACGTCGATCAAATGACTCCCCCACGCATCGCCGAGTAGGGCAGCGTAATGCCCCTGGCCGGTCGTGCTGCCAGGGGCATTACTCGGACGTGCTGCAGTGCTCACGCCCCGGTCCTGAGCGGTAACGAGGTCCAGGCTCCGTTGACTGGCGCTGGATCGGGGTTGCGGGGCGCGAGGCGGTCACTTCTTGGTGGTCTTGGCGAGCTGGGTCTTGCGCTCGGCCTCGGCCTTCTGCCGGGCGGCGGCGATCTGCAGTCGGGCGGTGACGACTTCGCTGTTCACTGTGTGACTCCTCAGGATCGTGCTATGGATTCCGCTTCGCTTACGCCTACGATTCTAAGGCATGATGCGGTTGAGTCCTGGCTAATTAAAGGTGAATACTGCCTCTGGGGGCTGATTCTGGAGGTGATCCCTGTCACCGTCCTGTCGGTGGAGCCGTAGGTCCAAACTTCGCGCCCCCGCCGCCTGGTTCGCCGTAAGTGCGCTGTTGGCGACCGTCCCTGGCGTATATCAGAGTACGTAGCCAGATCATGAGTGCCGATGGCACCATGAGTCCATGGGGAACTACGTCACGTTCGACTTCGACGACGGAACATCAGTCCTCGTCGAAGTCGTGCCAGCACCGGAGCCGGACGGTCGTGGGGCGGCCCGCGGTGATCTCCCCGAGGGCACGAAGGCACCGGTGCCCATCACCCGCGCCGGGGATGTCGCGGAGAAGGCAGAGAAAACCCTTACCGAGGTCCTCAAGCCCCTCGTCCCGTTGCTCGGATCGGTGCACCAAGTCGTCTCGGACGCCGTCGAGGCGCCGGACGAGGTGACGGTCCAACTCGCGCTGAAACTCTCCAGCGAGTTGAAGCTCGTCGTCGTCAATTCCAATGGAGAGGCGAGCCTTACCGTCACCGCGAAATGGGCTCTCAAGAAGTCATGACGTGGCGGGATGACGACGAGAACTGCAAAGCGGCGTTCGTATCCATCTACGGACCCGAGCCGGGGGGAAGGGCTTTCGGCGGCGGTGTGCTGATCTGGGACGGACTGATCATCACGGCCGCTCATGTCATCAACGAAGTGCTCGGGCGTCCGGCGGACGCGCCGAACACCTTCACGAGGCAGGAGCCCGCGGTCGTCCGGGTGGGTTTTCCCGGCACGCCCGGCGATCCGCTGCGCGCCACCGTGGTCGGCTGGGTACCCCGGAAGCCGGTCAAGAACCTCAGCCCCATGCGGGAAGGGGTGCAAACCTGGGCCGGTGACCTGGCGTTGCTCAGCATCGAGGACGCGCCGCCTCCGGGGGCGCGGCCGGTCCGGTTGGCCCACCACCGCCTCGACTCGACAGTCCTGGCCTGGTACGGCAGCGGTGAGTCCACCACGCCGGTCGCGGCGCGGGTCGTCGCGGAGGCGGGGCCGTGGATCGTCCTCGACACCACCGGCAGCGGGCGCAAGCTCGTCCCCGGATACAGCGGCGGCCCGCTGTGGGACCGCAGGCGGGGCTCGGTCGTGGGGCTGGTGATCGGCGTCGACGGCGACCGCGGCTACGCGATGCCGTTCCGCGAGATCATGAAGCATCTGGCGGGCCGGCAGCAGCTGCTGGGCGAGGTCGACACCAACCTGGCGAGCTCGCCCGCGGTCGAGGTGTTGCGCAGCCTGCTGATCAAGGTCCTCGGCCAGCTGGACCCGGCCCGCCGGGAGGACGCCGAGCGGACCGCACGGCGGCTGGGCTGCCATCAGAGCCTGGCCGGGCCGGACGCCGACGCCGTCGAGGCCCTGGTGCTCGCCGCGCTCGGGGTACAGCGCGGAATCGCCACCCTGGTCGCGACCATGTGCGGGTTGGTGGACGATTCCGCTTTGCGGCAACGGCTGACCGCCGCGGCGACGAGAATCAGAGCCGGGGAGCTGCTCAGCGCCGACGAGTACGGGCAACTGTCTCGAATCCTCGCCCGGCTCGGCGAGGGCGTGTTCCACCGTGCGGTGCGGCGTGCGCTGCCCGACAACCACCAGCTTCCCGAATCCCGCGATCCGCTGGTCCTCCTGGAGTTCCTCGAACGACGGCTGTGGACCCTGGGCAGTGTCCCGAGCCTGGTGCAGGCTGTGGAGTTCGTGGCCTCCGGAGCCTCGGAAGCGGAACGCGAGGCGCTGCAGATGTGGGCCGAACAGGTCACCGACCGGGTGGGGACCGCCCACGGCAAGCTCATCGAACGCCGGGGTGACGCCGAGCAGTGGGAAGCGGATCGCGAACGCAGTGTTCGGATACAGGTGCGTCTGGAACGGGTGGACGAGCGTACTTTCCGGCACCGGATCTGGTCGCAGCTGGGGTCGGACTACTACAACGTCTGCACCGACGACGCCCCCAAGACCAGGGCCGGAATCCTCGCCTGCCTGGAAGGCGTGATGAGCCGGGAGATTCCCGCCGACGCCGAGTCCGTGCTGCTGGAGTTCCTCGTGGACGAAGACGACCTGGACCTCGATGTGGACCGATGGTCGATCCCGGGCGCGGTGGAACGGATGCTCGGTGTCGAATACGAGGTAGTCCTGCGTTGCATCAAACCCCGGCTTCCGTTCAAGAAGCAGTGGGGCCAGAGTTGGCAACGCCTCGGCCGGGACGACCCGTTCGTGATCGGCGCGAACCTGACGTCCCGGTCCGCGGTGTACGCGGCTTTGAAGAGTGCTGACACGGGCTGCGTCCTGGTGCTCCCGGAAGGCGGGAACCGCAAGGACCTGGTCATCAGCTGCGTCTACGCCGGCATCCCCGTGGTGCTGTGGCCGCGCTACGCCATGTCGAACGAGTCACGCGAACGACTGATCGGGATCTGCGGTCGGGACGAACAGCCGGTGCTGCCCGCGCATGTGCACCGGCTCCGTGTCCGCGCCGTGGTGGAGGCGGAGGCGGCCGACATCGGCGGGCATCTCGTTCTGGTGTGGGACGACCCCACTACGCGCTATCCACCGGTGCGAGACATGTACCCACCTCAAGAAGTCGAGGTATAGCAGTGCCTGACGACATACCCTGGCGGATTTTCCACGGTACGGGAACGCCGCACACGACACCGCTGCCGGCGCCACCACCCTGGCGGAGCATTTCTCGCAGTCGACGGGAGAACGGCGCTGTGGATCCCGCCGCAGCCGCGGCTTTGCGACCCTACGTGATCGGTCCCTCCGAGGTCGACGTGGTCAACGCCGCGCTGCATCTGCGGCGGCCGTTGCTCGTCACCGGCCGCCCCGGCACCGGGAAGTCGACGCTCGCGGAGGCCATCGCCGCCGAACTCAGCCTCGGCAGTGTTCTGCGGTGGCCCGTGAACAGCCGGTCCCTGCTGACCGAAGCGCTCTATCGGTATGACGCCGTGGGCCGACTCCGGGAATCCGCGATGAACGCGGGAGACGAAGGATCAGAGCCGGATATCGGAACGTTCATCCGGCTCGGTCCTGTCGGTACGGCTCTGGTCGCGCAGGAACAGCCGCGCGTGCTGCTCATCGACGAACTGGACAAGAGCGACCTCGACCTGCCGAACGACCTGCTGTCAGTGTTCGAGGACGGCGAGTTCGACATCCCGGAACTCGCACGGCTTCCCGACGAGCAGTCCGAGGTGCAGGTCATGGTGACCGGCTCGCGGGACCGGGTCGCGGTGCGGGGCGGCGTCGTGCGGTGCACCGAGTTCCCGATCGTGGTGATCACGAGCAACGGGGAACGGGACTTCCCCGCGGCCTTCCTACGGCGCTGTGTCCGTCTGGACCTGCCCGACCTGGACGAGACCCGCCTGCGCGACATCGTCCGTGCGCACCTCGGGGACGACAGTCTGCGTGTGGCGGAGACGGAAGCGCTGATCCAGACGTTCCTGGAGCGGCGTACGGTCGGCGAGCTGGCCACCGACCAGTTGCTGAACGCGATTCACCTGCGGCTGACCGGCGTGCGGCTCGGCCACGACGAGCTGATGCGCGCGGTGCTGCACCGGCTGGACGACATGGGCCAAGGATGATCGAGAAGCTGCGGGACGTCCTGGAGGACTTGGGAGTCGATGCCTCTCCCGAGGAGATCGCGGACGTCCTGTGGCTGGCCGCACGAATATCGGTGGGCCCTCAGGCGGCGTCCCCGGCGCCGGCCGAGCCGGAGGTCGAGGCGATCGCCGACCCCGAGCCGGACTCGTTCTTCCCGCAGCCCCAGGTGCCGTCCAGCACCGCGACCAGGAAGCCGTCCTCCTATTTCGGTGCGGTGCCCGGACAGGTACCGACCCGGAGGAAGTCGCGTCCGGTACGGGTGCCCACGGTGCGTGCGATCCCTGAGACCCTGGCGATCGGCCGCGCGCTGCGGCCGCTGAAGCGGCGGGTGTCCTCGGCGCTGCGTGAGGACGTCGACATCGACGTCACGGTCGCCACGATCGCGGACACCGGGATCGTGGACGTCGTGCTCCGGCCGGCCGCCGAACGCTGGCTCGACCTGATACTGCTGGTCGACGACAGCGTGTCGATGCAACTGTGGCGGCAGACCGCCGATGAGCTGCGGATGCTCCTGACGCGCCTCGGGACCTTCCGCACCATCACCACGCTGGGGCTGGAGACTGAGGACCCGGACAGAGTGTGGCTGCGGACTCGGCCGTTCTGGGCCAAGAGCGAACGACGACCGCCGAGCGCGCTGATCAACACGACCGGACGTACGGTGGTGCTCGTGCTGACCGATGCGGTCGGCGCGGCTTGGCGCAGTGGAAAAGGCCAGGAACAGGTGGCCGCCTGGGCCAGGCGAGGACCGGTCGCGATGGTGCAACCGCTGCCGCCGCGGCTGTGGGACGGCACCGCCGCGAGCCCGCTGCGCATGGACGTTCGCAGTCCCGCAGCGGCCAGTCGAAACGATCGATGGACCGTGCGGCACCCGTATCTGCCGCAGGAGATCGCCCCCAGGCTCGCTGTTCCGATTCCGGTGTTGGAGATCTCTGCGACGTCCCTCAACCGCTGGGCGCGCGTGGTGACGGGAACGGACGCCGTGGCGGGCGTTCCGCTTCTGGACGCGGAGGCGGACGCGAGCGGCGAGCGGCCGCCGATGTCCGGAGAGGGAGCAGTCGGACAGGTCGCAGCGGAGCCGTATGGCTCGGACGTCCTGCGAGCCTTCCGGGCCGAGGCTTCGCCGGAGGCGTACCGCCTGGCCGGCTTCCTGGCCGCCATCTCGCCGTTGACGCTGCCGGTCATGCGGACGGTTCAGGACACGCTGCCGGGCGCCACCCGGACGCATCTGGCTGAGGTGTTCCTCGGTGGGCTGCTGCGGCGAGACGGCGACAGCGGCGCGTTCTTCTTCCGCGACGACGTGCGATCCCTGTTCCTGGACACACTCGATCCGGAGGAGACACTCGCGCTCGTCGAATCCGTCGGCCGACGCATCGAGGCGTGGTGGGGACGTGGCCCCGAAGCCTCGGCGCTGCTCGGTGCCGCCGACGGCGCGGTATCGCTGCCCCCGGGGGCGCGGCCGTACGCCGTGACGGCGGCGCCGTTGCTGGAGCGGATCGCCGCGGACGCGATGGTCGAGGGATTCGACGCGCAGACCGAGGCCGAGAGCCAGATGTTCAATGTCTCCAGCGAAGCCGCAGCCCCGTTCGACTGGTCGCTGCCGGAATATGTCGTCGACGCTCTGGCGGTGCAGGCCAGAAGGAGCTACCGGACCGATCTTCCGAGCGGAAGATTCGCTCTGCGCGCCGCCGACTTGTTCGCCAAAGCCGACGAATACCTGCTGCGAAACGCCTACGATGACGCCGCGAACCTGTTCGGAGCCCTTCTCCAGGGCGAAGCGGTCGACCAGCAGACTCAGGTCATCGGGTACTGGGGCCTCGGCCAGGTCGCCAAAGCGCGCGGAAACCTCCCCGCGGCACTCGACGCCTTCCGGACCGCTTCGTCCATCCAGTCGGAGTCGGCGGAGGCGTATCACGGCGAGAGCCGGGCGATCCAGGCGGAGATCCTCGTCGCGGTCGCACATTGTCTGCTCGACCTCGGCCAGGACGCTCAGGCGATCATCTACGCGCGCGAAGCGGTGGGATACTTCGCCGAACTGGTGCGAGAACCGTTGCGGTACAACGCCGACCTGATGCCCCGCGAACCATTGCGGTATCGCTCCGAGCTGGTGCGGGCGCTGACGGCGCTCGGCGACTGCCAGCTTCCCCACCGCCGCGACGCGGCCGGCGACACCTATCGCCAGGCACTCGGCATGGCCCCGACCCGCGCAGAGCGCTACACCCTGGCGAAGAAGCTGGCAGAACTCGGCTATGACCACGCTGCGACGTCCTTGCCCGAGGGCGCCAGGCCTATCGCACGCGGCCTCGTTCGTGTCGAGGAGGAAGAGCCCGTTGTTCCCCTGGAACAGGGCGACACGTGGCAGCTGTCGCGAACGCAGCTGACCGGAACTTTCCGTGTCAGCCTCGACAGGTCCGACGCGGCGCTCCTCCGTCCCCGATCCAGGCGCTTCCGGGTGTTCCCCGACTCCGCGGACATCATTCCCGGCGACCCCTCGCACGTCGCCCTCGGCTGCCTCTACTTGTTGGCGGACGGCACCCGCGGCGCGGTCCAGGACCTGGCCGGCCGCGATGGCGACTACGGTAGGCAGCCGCATATCTGGATCGACAGCTTCTCCCAGCTCGGCGACAGGGAGCTCTATATCGACCTCAGCAATAGACAGTTCCGCGCGATTCTCGTCTACGCGGTCGCCAGATTCGGGGAGTTCGACCGAGTCCGCGCGAACGTGACGTTCGTGGCCAACGATGGGATCGCACGAGGGCTCCGGTTGGAACGACACGGCCTCGGCTTGGACATCTGCGCCGTCGCGATGCTGTCGTGGACCGGCGATCAGTGCACACTCCGTGCGGACGCCAGGTTCGTGGGTGGAGGCGAGCACGGTTTGGATGAGGCGTACCGCTGGGGCCTGAGATGGCCCGAGGGCGTCGCCGTCAAACTCTCCGAGGGCTCGTGACTGCGTTCCCCTCGGCCTCGGGGACGCCGATCCGTCGGTAGGTACGCAGTGCGCGCGCCTGGGTCTCGGCTGCTAGATCAGGCTCCTTATTGAGGTAGTGGACTTCCGCGAGCCCCTCCAGTGCCTTCGCGCGCTGATACACGTCCCCGCCGGCGCGGGCGAGGTCGAAAGCGACGCGGTGGTGCTCTGCGGCGGCGGTGAGGTCGCCGAGGGCGGCGTCGGCTCGGCCGAGGTGGTTGTGCGCGTGAGTCTTGATGGCGTGTTCGCCGATGGTCTCTGCCAGGGTGAGGGCGTCGCGAGCGAGGCCGCGTGCCTCGGGGTGGTTCCGGGCGGTGTGGTGGAGTTCGCTGAGCCCGATCAGGGCCCAGCCCTCGGCGGCCTGGTGCCCGTGGTCGCGGCTGCTCGTGAGCGATTGTCTGAGGTTGGCAAGGGCCTGTTCGGGCTGGTCCAGTCGTAGGTGGAGGATCCCGAGGTCGGTCAGGACCTCGTCGGCGTCGGCCTGGTCGCCGCCTTCGTTCAAGACGGCCCGGGCTTCGAGCAGATCCTTTCGCGCGCCGTCGTAGTCGCCCTGGCGCATGCGGGTGATGCCTCGGTTGCACAGGGCGGAGCCGACGGCGTCGGAGTGGGCGGCGGTCTGGCGGGCGAGTTCGACCGCCCGGTCGTTCCAGGCGATGGACTCCGCATAGCGGCCCCTGCGCCGGTGCACGTTGGCGATGCAGTAGCTGGCGCGAGCCTCGCCCACTTGGTCGCCGGCTTGCGCGAACAGCGTTTGGGAGCGGCGGAAGAGTCCCAAAGCGCGCAGTGTGGAGCCCTGGTGCAAGGCGATCAAACCCAGGTTTCCCGAAGTCACTCCCAGGCCGACCAGATTCCCGCTGGCCTCGTAGTGGATCAGGGCACGTTCGCTGTGCTTGATCGCCTCCTGGAACTGGCCCAGACGCCAGTAGGTCCCGGCCAGATGCCGGATGGCGTCGGCCTGCCGCTCCGACGCGGGCAGGCCGCGCATGGCCTCTGCCGCGCGGCTGTGGAGAACGAGCGCGGCGCGCTGCATTCCCCGCACCTCCAGAAAGCGGCCCAGAATGGCTGACAGGTCGCCGACATGACCGCCGAACGAGTCGGCGGTGGCGTCCGCGGCCTGCACGACGTTCGGCAGTTCCGCCTCGACCCACGCCTCGGCACCGGCGGCGTCGTGGAACGTCATCGGTTCCAGGGCTGAGGCCATGGGGACCTCGGGTCGGCGGGCCCGCTCATAGGGGATCAGTACGTCCATCGCCGCTGATGCCGCCTGGCGATAGTGGTCCATCAAACGCAACAAGGCGGCGGACCGGACGGTCTCCGGGTCCTCGGAGGCCAGCTGCCGTGCGTGCAGCCGCACCAGGTCGTGGAACCGGTAGCGGCCGATGACGGGTTGCTGAAGCAGGTGCTCGTCCAGCAGCAGTTCCAGGACCTCGTACGCTTCGTGCGTGCTGAGTCCGCTCAAGGCCGCCGCGGAGGCGGAGGAAAACTCATCGCCGGGATGCAGGCTCATCAACCGGAACGCGCACTGCACCGGCTGGGTCAGGCCGGCGTAGGACAGGTCGAGGATCGCGGACACATCCCGGCCGCCGATTCTCAGCCCTCGAAGACCCGCCCGGTGCAGCTCTCCGACGAGGTCGGACAACCGCCAGGCCGGGCGGGACCTGAGCCGGGCCGCCACCAGAGCCACCGCCAACGGCAGGTGGCCGCACAGCTCGCCGATCCGGGTCGCCGCCGCCGGCTCGGCCGCGACCCGTTCCGCCCCGGCGATCCGGGTCAGCAGGGCCAGGGTCTCGGACGGGCTGAACAGGCCCAGGCGGTGCGGTTCGACACCGTCCAAACCGGCCAGGCTGCGCCGACTGGTAACGATCACCAGGCTGTTCGGCCCGCCCGGGATCAGGCTTCGTACTTGCTGCTCGCTGGCGGCGTTGTCCAGCACGATCAGCGCCTGGCGGTCGTGGATCTGGTCCCGGAACATGGCGGCCCGCTCGTCCAGCCCCGCCGGGATGCGGCGGGCAGGGACTCCCAGGGCCAGCAGGAAGGCACTCAGGATCTCGCAGGGATCGGCAGGCTCCTGTTCGGCGTCGAAACCCCTCAGGTTCACGAACAACTGCACGTCCTTGTAGCGGCCGGTCTCGACCAGCCGATGCGCGACGCGAATGGCCAGCTGCGTCTTGCCGATCCCGCCCATGCCCTCGATCGCCGAGATCAGGACGGTCCGCGCGCCACCGCCCTCGCCGTGCGCCGCCACGGTCCGCTCCAAGCCGGCCAGGTCCGCCTCACGACCGGTGAACGTGGCCAGGTCCGCAGGAAGCTGGCGCAGCACTCCGGTGGGACCGCCGTTCTTGGCCTCGGCATGAACCCGGATGCAGGCCGCACGCCATCGTGCGACACCGGCGGCGTCCAGCCCCAGCGCGCGCGTGGTCTCGCCGACGAGTTCCAGGTTCAACCGCCGCCGCCGCGCTTGGAACAGGTCGCCGACCGTGGACTGCGAAAGGGCCTGGGGCGGCCTCAGACGAGGCCCGACCGTCCTGGCCAGGGCCCGATACGACGGGCTCCCGGCCCAGACCCGCAGCTCGTTCAGCAGCTCGATGAATTCGGCGACGTCGGCGGCACGGGCCGGGTCGGGAGCTGGGACCGCCACTTGTTCTTCCCCCTGGCGTCAGCTGGATGTATGGGTGCTGATTCTACTGAGCGGCGTTGATTGGCGGCTGACGCAAGTTCACGAGTACGGAGCCCGGCGCGCGCGCCCCCATGGCGACCCTTTAGCAGGCATCGACCATGACACACTGTCAACAGCCACTGTATCGTCAGTGACGATCAAGCCGACGTCCTGAGGAGCACATCGTGCAAGCTTGGACTCTTTGGCGTCGACGGTACGTCGCCGGCGTCGCCACCGCCGTCGCGATGGCAGTCGTGGCCGTAGTACCCAGCCTCGGCTATTCGGCCGCACGTCAGGCCCAGCCGTCGGCCGCGCCACCGGCCTGTTCCGCAGGCACCCTCGTGTCGACCGGCAGTGGTCCGGTGTGCGGCATCACCGCCAATCGGCAGACGTCGTACCTTGATATCCCGTTTGCGGCCCCGCCGCTGGGGAAGCTGCGCTGGACCCCGCCGCAGCCGGTGCAGCCGTGGACGGCGACCTACCAGGCCACCCAGCGCGGGCCCGGATGCCTCGCGCCGAGCTACCCGCCGGGCCAGGTGCAGCCCGGCACCAGTGAGAACTGTCTGTTCCTCGAAGTCCAGGAGCCGGCGGGCACGCGGCCGGGGCAGCGGCTGCCGGTGATGTTCGAGATCCACGGCGGCGGGTTCCTCGGTGAAGCCCGCGATGACGACGGGACGAACTTCGTCGGTGCCGGGCCGGTCATCTACGTGTATGCGGCGTATCGGCTGGGGGTCATGGGATTCCTGGCCGACCAGGCGCTGGGCCCGCACAGCGGCGACTTCGGGCTGCAGGACCAGCAGGCGGCGCTGCGCTGGGTCAAGGACAACATCGCGGGGTTCGGCGGAGACCCGGGCGATGTGACGATCTTCGGCGAGTCCGCGGGCGGGGCCAGCGTCTGCGACCAGATCGCCTCGCCGACCGCGAACGGTCTGTTCCAACGGGGCATCAGCATCAGCGGGTACTACAACTTCGACGTCAACACCATCTGGTGGCCCGCGGACTGCAAGTCGGCGCTGCCGGACGAGGCCCAGGGGCAGCGCCTCGGCGCGCAGTTCGCGGCCAAGGTCGGCTGCGCGAACGCCCCCGACGTCGCCGCGTGCCTGCGGGCGTTGCCGGCCGACACGCTGGTCGTCAACGGCGGTCAGGGCCTCGATCCGACCGGCGGTGGGGCGATCGGTCCGATCGTCAACGGCACGACCCTGCCCATGTCGGCGAGCCAGGCGTTCGCCCTCGGCCGCGTCAACCGGGTCAAGGCGATCATCGGGGTCGGCCGCGACGAGTTCAACGGCGGCGTCTACTTGAACACCCCAGGCCACCCGGTCGTCGCCGACACCACCGCGGAGTACGAGCAACTGGTGCGGCAGCAGTTCGGCCCGTTGGCATCCACCGTCCTGCGGCTCTATCCGGTGCAGCACTACCCGTCCCCATCTCCGTTCATCGCCTACCGAACAGTGATGGCCGACGCCTTCAGCGTGTGCCCCTCCCTGGAAAGCTATGCGAAGTTGTCCAGAGCCATCCCGGTCTACGCCTACGAGGACGACGACGCGGACTCGCCAGGACAGAAGGTGCCGCTCGGCGCCAACCACAGCGCCATCAACCGGCTGGCCCACGACGTGCCCGGAACCCTGGACCCGAACCAACTCGCGCTCCAGCAACAGGTGCTGTCCGAATGGACCGGGTTCGCACACACAGGCATGCCGACCGCGCCCGGCACGCCGCCCTGGGCGCCGTTCGCGGCACCCGGCAACCCGGTCATGTCGCTGCAAGCGGCCGGGGACAGCACGCTCGTCCCGGCCAGCTCGATCGCGACGCAGCACAACTGCCAGTTCTGGGACTCGGTCAACCGGACTGCGCCGTGGGCGTCCTGACGTCCTGTAGCCCACGATCTTCAGGGCAGGCCTTGTGCAAGCTGGCCCGGAGCACTGGCTGACCAGCTCGGGCCGAATCCCGCCGCGGCCAGGTAGGTGAGCTCGCGCATCTGGCGAACGCGGCGAATTCGTGGTCGGCGATCGTTCTTCTCGCGCTGCCCTACCGT
Source organism: Catenulispora sp. GAS73 (assembly GCF_041262085.1). NCBI lineage: Bacteria > Bacillati > Actinomycetota > Actinomycetes > Catenulisporales > Catenulisporaceae > Catenulispora > Catenulispora sp. GAS73. The sequence goes on along the minus strand of NZ_JBGCCM010000026.1, from coordinate 25,277 downwards.
CTACCCGGCGTGAGTCCGTTCTCGTAGGCGATGATCGCCAGGTGGACGCGGTCCCGGGCCTCTAGCTTGGCGAACAGGCGCGCGACATGGGTCTTCGCCGTCGCCGCGCTGATCACCAGCCGCTCGGCGATCTCAGGGTTCGACAGTCCCTGTCCGACCAGTGCCAGCACCTCGCGCTCCCGGTCGGTGATCCCCGCGATGAGACTCGCGTCTGCGGCGGGCTCGGCGTCCGGTGCGGGGGCCGCGGGGCCGGATGTCCCGGCGAAGTCCGCGATCAGCCGTCGGGTGACGCTCGGTGCGATCAACGCGTCGCCGGCCGCCACCACGCGGATCGCGTCCAGGATCGCGTCCAGGGCCATGCTCTTGAGCAGGAATCCGCTGGCCCCGGCGCGCAGTGCGCCGTAGACGTACTCGTCGTCGTCGAAGGTCGTCAGTACCAGCACCTTGGGCGGGTCCGGCTCGGCGGTCGCCTGCCGGGTCGCCTCGATCCCGTCCATGCCCGGCATCCGGATGTCCATCACCACGACGTCCGGCCGCAGCTCGCGCACCAGGCGCACGGCCTCGCGGCCGTCGCCGGCCTGGCCGACCACCTCCAGGTCGTCGGTGTCGCCGATCAGGATCGCGAGCCCGACCAGCATCAGGGGCTGGTCGTCGGCCAGCAGCACTCGCACGCTCATGCCGGGAGCTTCGCCGTCACCCGGAATCCGCCCTCCGGACGCCGGCCGGCGCTGAACTGGCCGGACAACAACGTCACCCGCTCGCGCATGCCGAGCAGGCCGAAGCCGCTCCCGCCGGGCACCGTCGCGTGCCTGGGACGGCCCGGCCTGCCCAGGCCGTCGTCCCCGTCGTCCACCACCTCGATCCGCACTGCGTTCGGCTCGTAACCGACCGCGACCCGGCACGTCCGCGCCCCGGAATGCCGCACCACGTTCGTCAGTGACTCCTGGATGATCCGGAACGCCGACAGTTCGATCTCCGGCAGCAGCGGACGCTGCTCGCCCCGCCAGGTCACGTGGACCCGCACCCCGGCGCCGGCCGTGCGTTCGGCGAGCTGCGGGACGTCGGCCAGGCCGCCGGCCGGCGCCAGGGGAGCGGCCTGCGGCATGGCGTCGTCCGGCTCGGCGCGGCGTAGTGCCCCGAGCATGCGCTGCAGCTCCAGGAGCGTCTCCCGGCTGGTGGTCTCGATGCCGGTCAGCGCCTGCCGCGTCTGCTCGGGCTTGGTCTCCACGACCCGCGCCGCCGCTCCCGACAGCACGGTGATGATCCCGATGCTGTGCGCGACGCTGTCGTGCAGCTCGCGGGCGATCCGCAGCCGCTCGGCCATGACGACGCGGGCCCCAGTCTGCTCCTGCAGGGCTTCGAGGTATTCACGGCGTTTGCGATACACCCCGCCGAAGATCCACGCGACCGCGAACCACAACGCGAGCCACCCGGCCCACTGGGCCGCGCCGCCGACGGACTGCCCGTGGACGTGGATGTCGCTGACGAACGCGTCCGCGACGCCCGCGACGGAGCCGACGGCGGCAGCCTTCGGCCGCTCGACGGCGATGTACCCGCTCAAGGCGACGAGCAGGATGAGCACGATCAAGGGCCGCGCGCCGAAAAGGTCGCCGAGGACTGATTCACCCAGGACCGCCGCGAAGACGGCCGTCGGCAGACGGCGCACCAGCAGGACAGGAAGGGCGAGCGCGACGCACAGACCCATCGTCTGGAAGTGCCCGAGGGTGGGGAACCGGAACAGGGCTTCGTTGGGGCGCGGCGTCGTCAAGGTGAGCATCAGCGCGTAGAAGCAGGCGATGGCCAGCACTACGGCCTGTGACATCAGCCAGGTCACGCGCTTCGATGTCGAGAGACGCTGGAGAAGCTCTTCCATACGCCAGATCGTATTCAGTGGCGTCGGCTCTGCGCGTCGCCCCGGGGATGTACGCGCCGGTACACCCCCGGGCCGACGGCCTGGGGAGACGGTGACATCCGCCGGCCGACGCGACGGATCACGCTCTGTTCGTAGGTTTCGTGACCATGACGAACGCACCGATGATCGATCTTCGCGGCACGACGAAGAAATACGATGACGGCCCGCCCGCGCTGGCCGGTGTGACCTTGTCCGTGGCATCGGGTGAATGCGTGGCGATCCTCGGTCATTCCGGCAGCGGGAAGTCCACGCTGCTGAACCTGATCGCCGGTTTGGACAAGCCCTCCAGCGGCAGTGTCACCGTCGACGGCACCCGCGTCGACCAGCTCGGCGAGGCCGGTTCGGCGAAGTACCGCCGGGCCTCCGTCGGCATGATCTTCCAGTTCTTCAACCTGCTGGACGACCTGACCGTGTTGGACAACGCCATGGTTCCGGCGCAGCTGGCCGGGATGGGCAAGAGCGAAGCGAAACGGAGGGCCGTTGAGCTGCTCGACTCGCTGAACATCGCCCGGCACGCCAAGGCCTATCCGCAGCGGCTGTCCGGCGGGCAACGGCAGCGGGTGGCGGTGGCCAGGGCCCTGATGAACAAGCCGGCGCTGCTGCTGGCCGACGAGCCCACCGGCGCTCTGGACTCCAGCTCGGCCGAGGACGTGCGCCAGCTGCTGCTGGACCTGAACAGCGAGGGCCAGACCATCCTGCTGGTCACCCACGACGTGCAGCTGGCCGCGAGTACCGCGCGCCGCACGATCGAGTTGGTGGACGGCGCGGTCGAGCGGGACGTCGTCAACAACGGCAGCGGTGCCGGCCTGGCCGCCCGCACGCTGCTGCCCCGTCCGGCGGGAGAGGTCCGATGACACTGCGCAAGCCGCCGACGCCCCGGCGCGTCTTCGAGGTTGGTTTCCGGGCCATGACCCGCCTGCTGCCGGCGGTGAGCCGGTGAGCGCCCTGGGCAAGGTCGTACGTTCCGGCGTGGGCCGGCGTCGGGTCCAGTCCCTCGTCATGGCCCTGACGACGTTCGCCGCGGTGACATCCTCAGTACTCTCCCTCGGTCTGCTGACCGCCGTGCAGGCCCCGTTCGAGCACGCTTTCAATGCTCGGAACGGGGCGCACCTGGCGGTCCAGTTCGATGGTTCGAAGGTCACGGCCGAGCAGGCCGCCGCCACCGCTCACGCCGCCGGCGTCACCGAGGCGGCCGGGCCGTACCCGGTCGCCTCCGCCCTGGACACGACGATCGGCATGGACTGCTCCAAGAAGGATTGGGTCGGTTACGGCAACGCTCCGATCACCGTCACCACCCGGCCCGACCTGGGCAGCACCTCCGGGATGGACCAGCTGGCGCTGACCCGGGGGCGCTGGCCGACCGGCCCGGGCGAGATCGCCCTGCCGGCGAATAACTATGCCGCCGACTGCGTCGGCGATTCGGTGGTGTTCTCCTCCCTGCCGGGCAAGCCGTCGTTCAAGGTCGTCGGCTTCGCCGACTCGGTGACCAGCAGCGCGACCGGCTTCGTCACCGCCGACGGTTTCGCGCGGCTCACCGCTGCCGGTGCCAAGTCCGACGAGCAGATGCTCTACCGGTTCGCCAAAGCCGGGACCGCCGCCGACATCGCCACCGACAAGCAGGCGGTGGCCGCCGCCGCGCCGGCCGGCGCGGTCGAGGGCGGACAGTCGTACCTGACCTCGGAGCAGCAGGCGACCGGCAACGCCAAGGCCTACGTGCCGTTCCTGATCGGCTTCGGGATCCTCGGGCTGTTCATGTCGGTGCTGATCATCTCGATCGTGGTCAGCGGGGCTGTGGCCTCGGGAATCCGGCGCATCGGGATTCTGAAGTCGTTGGGCTTCACCCCTTCGCAGGTGGCCCGTGCCTACACCGCGCAGGCCATGATCCCGGCGACACTCGGCCTGGTGCTCGGCACGGCTTTCGGCAACCTCCTGGCCGTGCCGATCCTGGGCGGCGCCACCCAGCAGCTCGGCGCGGCCAGTGCGGCCAGTGCCACGATCCCGTTGTGGGTCAGCGCCGTGGTGCCGCTGGGCGCCCTGCTGATCGTCGGCGTCACGGCTTTGATCCCGGCCCTGCGGGCCGGCCGGATGCCGACGGTGCGGGCCCTGGTGGTCGGCCGCGCTCCGAAGGCCGGGCGTGGTCAGACTGCGCAGCGTGTGGCCTCGCGGCTGCCGCTGCCCCGGGCCGTGTCGTTGGGGCTGGCCCAGCCGTTCGCCCGGCCGGCCCGGGCCGTACTGGTCGGTGCCGCGGTGCTGTTCGGCGTGGTGAGTGCCACGTTCGCGGTGGGGCTGGAGACCGGGTTCAACAAGTACCTGGACGCCACCACCTCAGGCTTCAGCGTCGCGTCGGAGTTCGTGGAACCCACAGCCGACGTGGGCGTGCCCTGGGGCCTCTACGGCGCCAACGACCCGCGCAGGCCGCACCTGGACGCCGCCAAGGTGGTCGCCGCGCTCGCCGAGACCCCGGGCACGAAGGCCGCGTTCGGCTGGGGCGAGAGCGGCGCGACCATCGTCGGCGCCCCGCCCGGCGGCGAACCGCCGAAGGTGTTCACGCTCACCGGCGACTTCTCCTGGACGCACCTGGAGCTGGTGTCCGGCCGCTGGTTCTCGGCGCCCGGCGAGGCCGTGGTCGGCGACAAGCTGGCCACGACGGTCGGGATCCACGTCGGTGACGAAGTCACCGTGGTGCAGCAGAACAAGCAACTGCCGCTGAAGGTCGTCGGCATCAACTTCGACACCAACGTGGGCGACTACACGGTCATGACGGATGCGGCCACCTTCACCGCCGCCGGCCTGCCCCCGCACATCGAGCAGTTCAACGTCGAGCTGGCCCCGAACGTCAGCGCACCGGACTGGTCCACCTCAGCCGCCGCCGCACTGACCCCGCTGAACGCCTCGGCCCGGCCGCACTCGGACGGGGGCAAGAACATCGTGATGCTCATCATGGGCACCCTGGTGGCCACACTCACGCTGTTGATGGTGGCGGTCGCGGCCCTCGGCGTGCTGAGCATGGTGGTGCAGGACACCCGGGAGCGTGCCCACGACATGGGGATCCTCAAGGCCCTCGGGATGACACCCAAACAAACCATCGCGATGGTCCTGACCTCGGTAACCCTCACCGGCCTGATCGCCGGCCTGATCGGGGTCCCACTCGGGGTCGCGGTGGAGAAGGCGACACTGACCCCGATGGGGAACGCGATCGGCCGCCACCTGCCACCGAGCGTGAGCCACACCTATACCGCCGGACTGCTCATCCCCCTGCTGGCCGGCGGGATCGTGATCGCCCTGCTCGGGGCACTGCTGCCGGCCAGCTGGGCGGCACGGACGCGGACCGCTACCGCGCTGCGGACCGAGTAGGGCCTAGTAGGACCGAGCAGAGCCGCTGGTCGCCGTAGCAAAAGCAGTGTTGGGCACTGCACGGCGCGGCAAGAACGCCAATGCCGACCTCCCCCCGTTGATACCACTGGGAGGTCGGCATTCCGGCGTTTTTCCCTCAGCGCACCGCCCTTGAATCGGCGATGGCGATCGAGATCGCTGTAGCCTACGAGAGAGGCCGGGACTGACGAGGGGACGTCGTGAACCGAACGGATCGGCTCTACGCGCTGGTCGAGGATTTGCGGGCGGTCGCGCCGGGCCGGCGCACAGCGCGGGAAATGGCCGAGCGATACGAAGTCAGCCTACGTACCATCGAACGCGACATCTCGGCGCTACAGCAGTCGGGAGTGCCGATATACGCGGACGTAGGCCGATCCGGCGGGTACACGATCGACAAGCGGATGTCGTTGCCGCCGTTGAACTTCTCGCCGACGGAGGCGGTCGCTGTGGCGGTCGCGCTGGGCCGGATGCACGGCACCCCGTTCGCGGCAGCGGGGTCCACGGCTCTGGGCAAGATCCTGGCCGCGATGTCGGACGATTCAGCGGGTGCGGCGCGGGCATTCGGCGAAAAAGTGCGCCTGCTGGAGGCGGAGGAGCAGCCGGAACCGCCGCCCTTCGCGGAACTCGTCCGGACCGCGATCATGCAACAGCGCGTCCTCGCGATCTCGTATACCGACCACTCCGGCACCCTGACGAACAGAGCCGTCGAACCCATGAAGCTCCTGTGGGCGGACGAAGGCTGGTACCTCGTGGGCTGGTGCCGTCTCCGGCAAGAAGCCAGGACCTTTCGGCTGGACCGCATCAAGGCCGCGGAGCTTACCGACTTCGACATTCCGCCCCGCCCGCCAAAGCTGGCCAACGATCTGCCGCCGGGCATCGTCGCGCGTACCCTCGCGCTCTGAACGAGCTCGGAAACACCGACATAGGGTTGTCGGCCAGACCTCCGAAGCTGAAGAAGCGCAGGCACACCACCCGCGCCCAGCCAAGGAGATGCTTCGATGACAAATCCCCCTTTCGACACCGTCGCCTGGTTCCAGATCGGCAGCACCGATCCCGGAAGCGCCCAGCGCTTCTACGGCGGACTGTTCGGCTGGAACTTCACGACGAACCCGGCGATCGGCGACGCCTATCGCTTCGTCACCTACCCAACCACCCAGGCGCCCAGCGGCGGCATCCTCACCGTCGACGACGCCAAAGCCCAGCACGGCACGTTCGCGGTGATGGTCCGCGACGTCGAGGCGACCTGCGCCCGAGCGGACGAACTGGGCGGCAAGGTACTCTCTCCGCCTGTCACGTGGCCCAACGGCCTGGTGTTCGCCGACCTCCTCGACGCCGACGGCAACCGGTTCATGGTCTTCAGCCCACAGACAAGCTGACGGTGACAATGCGACAGGCCCTTCCGGGAGATGCCGGAAGGGCCTGCTTTGTCGATAGTTGTGCTTACTTTACGGGTGAGTCCGCGATCGTTGGTGTCAGCCGCTGGTGTAAGGGGTACGCCGGTCTGCTCAGCTTCGCCTGTTTCGTCCTTGGCTCTTACGAATGGAACTCCAGGCCACTGTTGTGCCCTCTACCAACACGGTGGCGCTAAATGCAACGCAAATTGCGATTAGTATGTCAATTCCCAACTCGCGCACTGCCCAGCGGTTCGCATCCTTGCGAAAAAGCACGAGGACCACAAGTGTTGGGATCAAATATTGGATGAAGCCATGCATCCAACGTCTAGCCATACGTCCACCATCCGTCCAATGGTGCCCCGGGACTCCAGGGTACTGAGAACAGGCCGCTGGTCTAGCCCTCGGCAAGGTCATCAACCGCTGATGCTCGCTTCCACGCAGCGACCCACGCCACCCACCTAACCGCGGCTCCCGCGCCCACTCTCCGGGGGAGGGCCTGCCGGAGGCGAATGCTTTTCACCACGCTGCGGTCGTGCGCGGCCTGCCGGAGCCGGACCGCGAGCGGGGCGGAGACAGGAGCGGCGGGCGGGAGAGGCGCGCCGCGCGGCACGCCGCAAGGCGTGCCCTTGAATCAGTAGGGAAACTCTTGGCAGCCCTTGCTCCCGCTGCATTGCTCCCGCTCTACGTACCGGGCGCCTCGGCAGCGTCCTGCCCCTTGCGGGGCCGGAGCCTTGGGTTTGGCCGGTGTTGGCCACCTTGTCAGGTGGCCAACAAGAGGCCATGGGTTCCAAATTGCGAACCATGGTGGGCCGTTTGTGAGTCGGTTTGAGCAGGAGTGATGAGGTGTTCCCGAAGATCGCCCCCCGTTCTGGGCTAGATCTTTTCCCTCATAATCGCCTGATGTACAGTGCGCCGCATGAGCCTAGGAGTTCATTTCGCGATCGATGAGCTGACGGCCGCACGTCTGCTCGCAGCCGCCGATGACGACGAAGTGGCAGCGCTCGTCGAGGAGATCGAGATGGAGATGGTCGGTGTGGACTATTGCGACTCCGACAAGGCCTGGGACGCGATCCACCGCTGCCTGACCGACGGTTCCCTCGGATACGGCAATGGCGACTATCCACTCAACGCGATGATCTTCGGCGGGAGGCAGCTGTACGAGAGCGACGACCACGTCGTCAGCCTCCTCGGCCCGCAGCAGGTCCGCGACGTCGCCGACGCCGCGGCGAGGGTCGATCGCGACAAGCTGGCCGCCGGCTACGGCCGTATCGACGTCAAGGATTACGTGCAGTACGGAGATGAGGACTTCGCCTACACGTGGTCCAACTTCGTCGAGCTCGTGGCGTTCTTTCAGCGGTCGGCGGCGGCCGGGATGCACGTCATCTTCACGGTCGGCCAGTAGCTTCGCCGACCTGCGACTCGCTGGTCCTGGGTGTGTGCCGCTGCGTTGGAGAACGGCCAGGGTGAAGGCCGCGGCTCTAGGCAACTAGGGCCTGCCCGGTCAATCAACGGTGCGGTCAGGCTGCGTTGCAGGCTGGAGGGAGGGGTTCGTGACGCGGGATGAGGCTGTCGCGTTGGTACAGCGGATCATGAACGCGGATTACGCCGATGATGGCGAGATGCATGGCTGGCTGGACTCCCTGGACGGGGCATTCGGGTGCCCCTCCAGCTGTGTGAGTGAGCGGACCCGGATCTCAGCGGGAAGAGCTGCCGCGTCATGAGCCGAGGGGGGACCGGCCTTGCCGTGCTCGCCCGCACATCGGCTGCTGATACAGAGTCCTCTGGCGCGGATCGATCGTGAAGGGATGGGAGTGCGGTGAGCGTAACGGGCGTGTGGGCCATCGCCGCCATCGACGATGCCGAAGTGCCAGTGTTGAAGGCTGGCCTGGAGGCAGCGATGGCCGAGTATTTTGGCACGGAGGCGTTCGCGCGCTACGTCGAGCTCATGGCGTGGTGGGGAGGTGGCGGGGACTCCGAAGAGTTCTTCTTTGAGCCGGTTCCAGGCTGGCCATGGCTTCAGCCGACGGCGGCCGCCGAGCGTTTCGCCAGCTTGGTTGACCTTGCGAACCCGAATTCTGATGCCTACGACGATCTGGCGTGCCGCTGCATGAGGCTGATGCCCGACGGGGGCGAGGGCGCGTTCGCTGCGACAGCGCGGAAGGCGAGCCCGGCAGCCGCTTTGCACTACGGACTCGGTGCCGCCGGTTCGGCACTCCTGCCTGGGCGGTTCGGTGAGTTCCTGCTCTCACACGCGGAGGTGCTCAGCGTCGTCGCGGGCTTCGAGCAGGCGCTGGCCTTGACGGGGCAGCATCGCAGCCGGGTGATTGAGCGCGCTCGGCGGTGGCTCGCGGAGTTCGGAGACGTGCCCGATGCCGATGTCGATGAGCTTCTGGACGGCCCGCTGCGGGTGGTGAGGCTGGCGGCGAAATCGGGGCAAGGCGTCGTTGGGGTCGTGGCGTGGTACTGACAGGAGGGCCGAGCATGGTGAGGCCTGGCGTCTGCGGTTGACCACGTTACGTGGCCGCACGTGCACCATGTGCTCAGATCGTCATCGATTACTGCGAGAGCGACACGGACGATGACCGCGATCCCGAGGAGGCACCCGACGGTGGCGGTCCGCCGGACGCGCAGGAAGCCGCCGCCGAAGGTCCGCCGTGGGGCCGGCGGCCGGACCGCAACGGGGCTGGCCTGACCCGGGCCGAACTGGCTCGGCAGATGCTGGATCAGGGCTTGCCGTTGGCCCCGCGGGTGATAGCCGAGACATTCCACGGCACGGACCAGATCAGCCGAGGTCAGATTGAGAGCGTCCGCCGCACGTTGCGCAAACTGGCTGCTGCCGGCCTCGCCTAGGTGCTGCCCGGCGGTGCCTACTCCGCCGCCGTCGGCATCGCCGATCAGGCGCCGATAGAGCCATCGGCGGCTACTACTGAAGATCAGCGTCGGGACGAGTGCTCGAACCATCAGGGACCGGAGGCGGCGGTCGCCGCGCCCGCGCCCCGGGCGCCCGCTCGTGTCGGGACCTGGACCCCTCGGGTGATCACCGGCCTGGTCGCCGAGCCAGTCGACGCCGACCGTCCGGCTGCCGTCGATGACGGGGGACCCCGGTTCGCGGCCGGCATGAATGTACTGCTGCAGCTGCTGACCACCGCTGGACGGCCGATGCGGGCTCGGGAACTGGCTCAGGCCCTGGGCCGTGAACCGACCACGTCGCAGCTGGAGTCGATCCGCCAGTCCCTGCGCGGCTGCGTCGAGCGGGGTCAGGCACTCCTGGTCGAGCCCGGCATGTGGGCGATCGCCGCACCGCTGCTGGCCGGAGGGAGGGTCGGCGGAGATCTGCGGCGCCTGCGGAGCCAGGCCGATGGTGATCCTGCCCGGATCCGGGAACTCCTTCAGGAGTTCCCGCACATCGGTCCCGTCGGCGCGGACATCTTCTGCCGCGAAGTGCAGGGAATCTGGCCCGAGGTACGGCCGGCCTTCGACCGGCGCGCCCTCAAGGGAGCGGAGATGAACCGGCTGCCGAAGGAGGTGACGCGGCTCGAAGCGCTGGTGGCGCCCAAGGACTTGCCCCGGTTGGCGGCGGCGCTGGTGCGCAGCACAGTGTGAGCCACAGCCGGCAGCACCGAAATCAGGCGGAATGCCGGGTGATGCGGCGTTACTGAGCGCCAAGGGGCGATGTTGCTGTGTTCAGCGCATGTGATCGAAGGTCCCTTTGGCCGCGGTGTCAGGGCTCCTGCGAACCCCGCCACACCAGAACCCTGACAAGCCACTTCGAGATGATGGATCTTCAATCACCAGACCGTTGAGAGGACAGCGATGGCCGCCCGCCGCTGGTTAGGCTTGGAGCGTGCACACACCGATCCGTGCGGTCCTCTTCGATCTCGACCGCACCCTGGTGGACCTTGAAGGTGCCACACGGCATGGGATCCTGGCCCATCTCGACGCGCTCGGCCTTCCCGCGGGCGACGACGAATACCTGCGTTGGAAGGAATACGAGGACGTCTACATCGGCCGCTACATGGCGGCCGAGCTCGGATTCCAGGAGCAGCGCCGCTGCCGGGCCCGCGCGATGAGCCGCATGGCAGACCTTTCCGACGCCGATGCGGACATCTGGTTCAACGGGTTCTACTCCCGCATGACCGCTGCCCTGAAGGCCTTCGCCGACGTCGAACCGACCCTCGACGCGCTTGCCGAGGTGGGGGTCACGCTGGGCATCGTCACCAACATGATCTCCGCGTACCAACTGGAGAAGCTCCATCAGTGCCACATCGACCCGGGCCGCTTCGCGTGCTTCCTGGGCCTGGAGGAGCTTCCGGCCGCGAAACCGCACCCCGACGCGTTCCTCACCGCGTGCTCGACGATAGGCGTCGAGCCCCATGAGGCGCTCTATGTCGGCGACGAGCCGATCACCGACGCGGCTGCGGCTCGTGAAGCCGGCCTGCGATCAATATGGCTGGACCGCACCGAAAGGCTCGCCACCCTCCCGGAGGACGTCCACGTTCGCCTTGACGGAGTCGAGATTTGCTCGGACCTCATGTCCATCCCCGCACGCCTTTCCGCCTAGCGCTTCCACGACGCTCCTAGGCCAACGCCTACACGAGCTCGGCGACGTCTATCCGGCGGGCGATATTTGGGGCACCAACGGAGTTGTTCTGACCGGGGGCGGCGCCATGGTGCGATGCCGCGCATCGGAGCTCGTCGTGATCGTTTCCCGACGGTCCGTCAGTGCTTTGGCGTCTGGTCGACAGCCTCGGTCGCGCGGAACGTCCGCCGGTAGGCGAGGGGTGAAATGCCGATCGCGGCGTGCAGGTGTCGGCGGAGCGAGGCCGAGGTGCCCAAACCGGTGCGGCGGGCGATCTGGTCTATGGGCAGGTCGCTGGTCTCCAGCAAGTGCCGGGCGAGTTCCACCCGCTGGTGGATCAGCCAGTCGCCGGGGGTCATCCCGACTTCCTGCCGGAAGCGGCGGCTGAGGGTCCGCACGCTCATCCGGGCGTGCCGGGCGAGCTCGGCCAGCGGCAGCGGACGGTCGAGTCGCTGGAGTGCCCAGGCCTGCGTGGCCGCGGTCGCGGCCGTCGACGGACTCGGCACCGGACGTTCGATGTACTGCGCCTGCCCGCCGTCGCGCCAGGGCGGCACGACGCAGTGGCGGGCCGCGCGGTTCGCGGCGGCGCTGCCATGGTCGCGACGGACGATGTGCAGGCACAGGTCGATGCCGGCGGCCACGCCGGCCGAGGTGAGCACATCGCCGTCGTCCACGAACAGCACATCCGCGTCCCAATCCACGCGGGGGAACAGCCGTTGGCAGTGCTCGGCCTCCTCCCAATGCGTGGTCGCGGACCGACCGTCGAGGAGGCCGGCGGCGGCGAGTAGGACGGCTGCGGTGCAGATCGACACGACGCGCGTGCCCGGCCGTAGCGTGGCGAACACGTCGGCGGGGAGGTCAGCGGGGAGGCCGATCGCGTTCTTCTCCACGGGTTCCCACGCGAACGGCAGGACGACCAGGGTGTCGGCGGTTTCGAGCGCCTCGATGCCGTGTTCCACCACGACGGCGAAATCGGCGGAGGTGGTGACCGGGCCGCCGTCGAGCGAACACGTGACCACCTCGTAGAGCTGCTCGCCCGCGGGGCCTCGGGCCGCGCCGAAGACCCGCGCGGGGATCCCGAGTTCGAAGGGATAGACGTTCTCCAGAGCGAGCACGACGACGCGGTGCATGGCCAGATCTTTGCACATGATGTCCATCAGGACACTTTCCGTCGTCCACCGGTACGAGCAGGCTGGTCGCAGTCGTACGCGCAGGGCGTGCCGTGAGGGAGGAAGCCGTTGATGCGCGCGATCAGCCAAGAGGTCCTGGGCGGTCCGGGGGTCCTTACCGTCGTCGAGCTCGACCGGCCGGCACTCGGGCCGACGGACGTCCTGGTCCGGGTGCACGCCGCCGGCGTCAACCCGACCGACTGGCTGCACCGCAAGACCGGCCTCTACTTGGGCGCGCCGCCCTTCGTCGTGGGCTGGGACGTGTCCGGCGTCGTCGAGGCCGTTGGAGAAGGCGTGACGCGCCACAAGACGGGCGATGAGGTCTTCGGCATGCTCGACTACCCGCGGGGCGCCGGCGCCTACGCCGAGTACGTGGCCGCCCCATCCCGGAACTTCGCCCGTAAGCCGGTGGGAATCGACCACGTGCAGGCGGCGGCGCTGCCGGTGGCCGCGCTCACCGCTTGGCAGGCGCTGGTGGACACGGCCGACGTCCAGCCCGGCCAGCGGGTGCTCGTCCACGCCGCGGCCGGCGGGGTGGGCCACCTCGCCGTGCAGATCGCCAAGGCGCGCGGCGCGCACGTGATCGGTACCGCCAGCGCGCCCAAACACGATTTCGTCCGCGGCCTGGGCGCCGACGAAGTGGTCGACTACACCCACACCGATTTCGCCGAGACGGTCCGGGACGTCGACGTCGTGCTCGACGCCGTCGGCGGCGACTACGGTCCACGGTCGCTGCGAACCCTGCGCCCTGGCGGCATCCTCGTCGCCATCGTCTTCTCACAGGTCGAACACATGAAGTCCGCGGCCAAAGAGCATGGCGTCCGACTGGAATACCTGACCGTCGAAGCCGACCACGCCGGCATGACGGCGATCGCGGAGCTGGTCGACAAGGGCCTCCTGCGCGCCGAGATCGACGGCGTGCTGCCGCTGGAGCAGGCCGCCGAGGCACACCGGCGCGGCGAGACCCGTCGCACGGCCGGCAAACTCGTTCTCGTCGTGACCGAATGATCAACCTGCCCCCGACCAGGGTAGTAACGCTACGGCTGCGCCGCCAGAGACTTGAACCCCGAATCCGCGGATTGAGAGAGGCTTGAACCTGCGCCCTGCTCATCATGGGCCACGGACGTGGCTGCAAGGTTGAGCAGGGGGAGGTCGTGCATGATCTGTTGTGCCGGGGTCAGATGTTCTTCGTCACGTCCGTCACTTCGGGGAGCGGCCGGGGGTAGGGCGATCCCAGGCCGAATTTGTGGGCCAGGGCGTCGGCGAAGGCGGCGGCGATGCGTATCTCGCCGTGGCTGTTGGGGTGGGTGCCGTCCCAGGTGTGGAGTTCGGGGTCGAAGCCGTCGTCGTCCTGGGCGACCACGACCGGGGAGAACGGCAGGCTCAGTTCCTCGGCGAGGGCTTCCAGCCGGGTGTTGAAGTCGTTGACGCGGGTCGCGAACTCCGCGTCCTGGGCGCCGCGCTGGGTGGGGAGGACCCGGCCGAAGACGAAGCCCAGGTTGGCCTTCTTGCGTCGGGCTTCGGCGATGTAGATCCGGACGTCCTGTTCGACCTGGAAGGCTGTTTCGCCGTACCAGGCGAAGTCGTTGATTCCCAGCAGGGTGACCACGACGTCTGGGTCGCAGTCGCTGACGTAGTTGCCGATGCCTTCCATGACGGCGGTGAAGGGTTGTCCCCACAGGGCCAGGTGGTGGGTGTCGAAGTCGGGGTCGGCGTACTGTGCGCTGTCCTCGTTCGCCTGGGCCTGGGTGAGGTCGTCGAGCCCTTGGCGCGGTCCGACGAAGTGTGGCTCGGAGACTTCGTTGGCCTTCAGGTGCTTCCACAGGCGGTAGCGCCAGGTGTAGTCACCTGTGCTGCCCTCGGTGATGGAGTCCCCGACGATCATGAATTTGGGCATGGTCCCTCCCGCGCTGCTGGTTCTCGGCGTGTGGGCTCCGCTGCTGCGTGCCCACCCATATCGGTTCTTTCTTGCCGATATGGGTCTAATGCTGCCTAGGCGCCATGATCGCCGGAAGGAGTGGACGGGCCGATCGTGTGGCTGGAACTTTCGCGAAGGACCGCGCTGGCCGGGTGAAGAATCCGGCCGGCGCGGGGGCGTCCAGACTAGGAGGCCTTCTCCAGGGTCTTGACCAGGTTCGTCACGTTTCCGTTGGAACAGTTGTTGACGTGGTCGCTGATGTAGTCACCGAGGACGGGGACCACGGCCACCTCTTGGAGGCAGACGGCGGCGGCGGTGAAGTTCCAGTTGTTCGCGGCGTTCACGCCTCCGCCGAAGTTGCTGTCGTTGTCCGCCTGCGCGGGGGAGGCGGCCGCGAGTCCGGCGAGCGTCGACAGGACCCCGAGCGTCAAGATCGTTCTCATGTCCCGGTCAACGATTCCCCGGTGCGAGGGTCACGAAGGGTCCTGCGATGGACTCACTCGGTTGGGCGAACCTGCCCGACTCCGCAAAAGCGCCGCCGCTGGGCCCCAGCCTCGCCCGTCACAGGGCGAAGTCGCCTTCTTCGGAACGGGTCGCCATCATCAGGCTGGGGGCGATGCCGGCGGGTGGGAAGGTGACGTCAACCAGCCGGCGCGAAATCCGCTCCGCGTCTCATGCAACCAATCCCGGCCGGATCTTGTCAGTAGCGGCGTGACTTTCACCGCTGCGTTCGCAAGACGGGATCCCCATGGCTGAACACCAACCCGACCGGGACTTCGTCGAGTTCGTCTCCGGGCGCGTCCTGTGGCTCCGCCGGATCGCGTTCCTGCTGTGCCAGGACTGGCACCACGCAGACGATCTGGCGCAGACCGCGCTGACGAAGCTGTACGCGGTCTGGCCCAAGGCCCGTTCCGCGGACAACCTCGACGCCTACCTGCGCACAATCCTCGTCAACACGTACATCAACGAGACCCGGCGTCCCTTCTGGAGGCGGCTTGTCACTGCCGACACCGGGATCTTGCACGACCTGCCCGATCGCGTGCACGACAGCGATACGGAGCTGGACCTGCGCGCGGCCCTCGCCGAGCTGCCGGCCCGGCAGCGCGCGGCGGTCGTCCTGCGGTACTACTGCGACCTGTCGGTCGAGCAGACCGCCGTCGAGCTGAACTGCTCCCCGGGCACGGTGAAGAGCCAGACGGCACGCGGTCTGGCCACGCTGCGTCGCATCCTTCAGGCTCAGCCATCCCTGTGACCTGCACAAGACTCAGAGAAGACACGGAATCCACCATGACAGGCATGCCCGAAGATCCCGGCTCCCGGCTGGCGGCCCTGACCGAATCGCCGGCCCCGGACACCACCATCGACCTGTACAAGGCCTGCAACGACGGCTACCGCCTGCGGCTGCGCAAGCGCCGCACCAACAGGGTCCTGACCGGCACCGCCGCGGTAGGGGTGCTCGGCGTCGCAGCCACCGTGCTGACGATCACCCACTCCAGCGCCGGGCACGCCGCCGGGCAACAGACCGCGCCTGGCGCACAGACGGCTCCCGCAGCCACGACCAGTGCACCGCACAGCCCGTCGACCGGCTCCTCTACCCCGAGCCCCGGTCTGGCGCGAACCGGGGTGCGCGTGCCAGCTCGCTTCGGCTGGCTTCCTCAGGGAATGGCGTACATCAGCGAAGGCCCGTCCGCCGGTACCTCCGCGTACTCGGCCGCCGCCGGCACATCCACCGGCAAGGCGGCGGGACAACCCAGGGTGTTCCTCACCGTCGGCGATGCTGCACCACCGGACACGTCTTCCAAGATCCCCGTGCAGGGAATCGGCACGACCGCCTGCTGGACGACGACCGATGGCCAGACCCCCGTTCCCGGTAAGGCAGATCTGGTGTGGCAGGACCCCTCGGGTAAGTGGCTCACCCTGAGCGGCGACTACCTGGACGCCGCCACCGCAGCCGCAACACTGGAGCACGTCGCCCGCACGGTCACGGTAGGCCAGGTACCCCTGCCGCTGCCGATCCAGATCAAGGGTCTGACATCCGCTGCGCTCAACCTCAACCAAGCCGTGTTCAACCATCCGGCTGCTGGCCGCACCGGTACATCGGACCTGAACATCGGCCTGAACACTGCGACCAACGGCCCGAACGTCTTCGTCAAGCCAGCCGGAACGGTCCAAGGCCCCTGGACCTGGGGCGCGTCGGTGTGCAAGGACTCCAACGGCTGGAACATCTGCGTCGTGGCCGAGGCCCGGGCCGCCGCCGAACTGCCCGGCGGTATCAGTGGCCTGCTCGCCCACATCCAAGGGCTCGGCACCGATCCCGCCGGCTGGAGCGCCGATCTGTTCGCGAACTGAGCGATCAGCTGGTCACCGCTGCGCATGCCGGAAGTCTCCCGGGGCGAGGCCGGTCTGTCGGGCGAAGAACTTGCCGAAATTGGTGGCCTCGGTGAAGCCGAGGGCGTGAGCGATCGCGGATACCGGTTGATCGGTGTGAGCGAGAAGTCGTTGGGCTTCAAGGCTTACGCGCGCGTCGATGAGTTGTTTGGCGGTACGGCCGGTGGCGGCTTGGCAGGCGCGTGTCAGGGTTCGTGGTGCGTAACCCAGGCGTACGGCGTAGGTCTCGACGGATCGCGTGGTGGCGAAAGAGCGTTCAAGTTCGCGACGAAAGGCGAGGTACACGTCGGCGGTGGTCGCGTGCACGTCGTGGTCCCCGTCCGGATCCGACAAAGCCGCCATGCGTAGCAGGAGTGCGCCGAGGAGTTGGCGGAGCAGCGCGCCGGTGAGGTCGAGGCCGGGGCCGGGGCCGGCCACGCGCGCGGCCGGAGTGCCGTGCCAACTCCGGTACACCGCGACAAGCTCCTGCACAGCACGATCGAACGCACCGAAGGTGTCCGGCGGCAGCGACCACGCGACCGGGCCGAACCCGTCGAGCACCGGGCCCGCCGCCGGCAGTGGTGGCGGGAAGCCGGGGGTGAACAGCAGCAAGACCGCGTCGAGGTCCGCCGGTTGGCCGGCCGCGCCGTAGGGCAACCTCTGGACCTGGCCGGGCCGCAGATGCAGCAGGGTGCCTCGCGTGCACTCGTAGTCGACGAAATCGACCATCGCGGTGCCCTCGCCGCCGCGCACCAGGATGATCTGGTGGAAGTCCAGACGGCTCGGGCGACGCGCGACTTCGCTCTTCAACCGGGTCCTCAGCTCGTCGAACGTCAGGACCTCGACGCCGGCGTGCGGGCTGTCCGGGTTGTCGAAGGCGATGTCGATGATCACGTTGTCCATTTTCGACCATCGCGGGACCGAACTCCACCTCGTCTCCCATGCAGGGTCGAGGGCATCGTGGAGTCAGCACCAGAACCGCTCCGAAAGTAAGGATTCTTACACTATGTTCACTTCCGTCACCGACCCTGCCAAGCTCCCGATCCTGTTCCAGGACGCTCTGAACGCCGGCGCCGTCGAGGACGTCCTGGCACTGTTCGCGCCCGGGGCGGGCATGCGCACCGTGGCTGGCGAGTTCATCTCCGGCGACGACGCGTTGCGCGCAGAGATCAGCGGGACTGTCGCCGCCGGCGGCAAACTGACCAACGTCCAACGTCACACGCTGCTCGGCGCGGACACCGCCCTCCTGGTCACCGATTGGACCATGGAAATCGACGGCCCCGAAGGCGAGCGGATCACCGCCACCGGCACCACCGCCAATATCGCCCGGCAGGACGCCGGCGGCGATTGGCGGTTCACCATGCTCAACCCGCTCGGCACCGCCTGAGGTGAGTCAGGGCCTCGCACATAGCCACCACCGCCCGGGACGTCCTGCTCCGGCAAGGCGTCCCGGCCCGCAACCGCATCGGCGGGGTCCCTGCTGCACCAGCGGGATGACAGAGCTCGTACCGTGTTGGACCGGCCGCCGGGTAGGCGTCAGAAGGACTGGGGCTGCCGGTGGCCGTCGGTCACGGCAGCCTGCAGGACAGCAGCGGCGGAACGTGGAGCACCGATGTCGTGGCGGCGCTGCGGCCAGCGACGAAGCTGTCCATGGCAGTGGCCGACACAACCCAGCTGCCGGTACTGCTCGACCACGCCATCGCCGCCGCCACTATCGAGTTTGAACTTCCCCACGCGGCAACCCTTTTCTATAGTCCATCCGTGCGGATTCTTGGTTCAATCCGGCTGTAGGACTCATCTCACAGTCGACAGGACAGGGATTCAAGCAGCCACGCCGCAAACAAGTGGTTTACACACCGGTTAGCCATACGGCGCTCGGCGGCCGTCCGACATAGACCACGACGCCGATGTTCGATTCCCTCCGTCCGGGTGGTAACGGCGTCGCGGCGGTCTCCGCGAGGAAGTAAGGCCTGAGGGAATGGAAGGCCAGCGGGTCGGCGCTCGCCGTGCCCGGTCCGCGATTTCGAAACCACGTCCGAGCGCTCCGAGTCCAAGGTTTGATTGGTGACGATCGACAGCCACGCCCGGCCCGGCAGCACAGGTCTGCCCGGCCGGGCGTGGGCTGCGCTCGTGGACAGGACCGCTCGGATGAGGGATTGTGTCTGTGCGCCTGCCCGGGGCCACCGGACAACCAGGTCGCATGCTCGACGCAGCCGGGCCCAGCATGCTGGGGTCGGTCTCAGGAGACGGTCCAACAGGAGGACATCAGCAGCAGCCGGCGCTGGCCGTCCTCGAACCGGGCGTGTGTCGCGCTGCTGGACCGAGCTGGCGGCTCCGGCTGGTCGAGATGAACCTCCGGTCGGCATCTAACACAGCTTCCGGCCGGAGGCGGCGGCCGGTCAGCGCTCCGGTGCGGCGACCAGCTGCTTCCGGTCGGCGCGGCTCAGAATCACGCCGATCAGCGTCATCGCAGCGAAGGCGAGTGCCTCGCCGGCCAAGACCGGGATGACGACGGTGTGGCAGAACCACGGGAGCACCGCCACGACCGCTCCGGCGAACACCGCCGGCTGCTCGCGAACTCGAATAAGGGCGATGAGACTCACGACGGCCATGACAACGACGGGCCACGGCCCGTAGTCGCTGGGACCGTAACCGGGAAGGCTGACATCCATGTTCAGCCTCCAGGCCCCGAGCGGCAGCGCCATCGCGACCGCAGTCGCCAGCATCGTGCCTCTGGCGCCGGCGCTGTTCGGCCGCAGGTCTGGAGGCGCGCAAAGCAGCAACACCGCAGTCACGGCGAGGAAGTCGGCGCGTGGATTGAACCAGTGCGGCGATGGGCCGGTGAACTCTAAGGTGACGGCGAGCACCGTGCCGGCCAGGACCGTCAGGGGCGTCGCCCACCTCCACAAACCCGCCGCGGCGAGACCCAAGCCGAGCAGAAGCAACAGGTTGAGCGCCATGGCGACAGGTGGAATGGACAGGCGGGTGCTGCCGTAGACCTTTGGTTCCAGCAGTGCGTACGCAGCCGAAGCCCCGGCGCCTGCCACCAGCCAGGCTGCGGCAGACCCCAGCGCCCGGCCGGGGCTGTAGGCAGAGGTGATCCTCAGCCGGGTCCGGACTGCGTGCGCTGCGAGGTCGAGGTCCTCGCGGAGGCGGGCCAGGCGCCCGTCGGCTGCCAGGCGCGCATCACAGTGCAAGGACATGATCTCCTCGCCATGGAGGTCCCGATACCCGGCCGGATACAGCCGCAACAGGTGATGCGTGGCTCGCCGTGAAGTCCTTACGCGGTGGCGTTCGGTGTCGGGCGACCGTTTCGGCAGCGAGTCCTGCGGGCTCACGCGGTCACTTCCTTCCAGCGAGGAGCGGCGGTGATGTGCAGACGGCGTTCGGCTTCCGCGGCGGCGGCGCGCAGCCGCTGGGCCTCCGCGGTCAGCACTGTCCGGCCCTGATGCGTGAGACGGTATGTCCGACGCTGGCGACCAGCCACGACCTGTTCGCTGTCAACCTCGATGAGGCCCTCCTGAACCAGGCGTTCCAATGCGGTGTAGAGGGTTCCGGTGCGCAGCCGGACCCGGCCTTCGGAAATCGCCAGGACTTCCTGCACGATCGCGTAGCCGTGCCGGGGCTGGTCGGCGAGCGCTGTCAGCAACAGCAGGGTCGGTTCCTGCAATGCGCGCTGTGTCATGGCGGAACCATAGGTAGACCATCGACCTATGCGCAAGCCCTTCACCGGCTCCGGTTCCGGCAGGCGGCGATTGTGAGACGGCGTAAGAAGTGCTCGATCGCCGGTCCTGTGGATCGCTGCGGTCGGGTTTCTAGGCATTGGACCTGCGGCGCCAACCCTCATTTGAGGGCTCTGCGATGGCCGATGTCAGAGCATTGATCTTCTCAGATCCCGTAGTGCCAGGTGGTGAGCATGAACGCGCCGAACCAGCAGCCGAACAACGTGGCGGGGATCAGTGTCATCGCAACGGTGCGGTTGTCGGCCCGGGCCAGGCTGCGTGCGGGCGGCAGCAGGAAGATCAGGGCCAGGATGAGCAGGCGCAGTTTGCACTGGAAGTAGTTGGACTGCCCGAGGGTCAGAATCAGGATGCCGGTGCCGTAGGCCAGCAGTGGCGGCCAGGTCTGCCGGCCGAAAGCCGCGATGGCGATGACGATCAGTACGACGGTCACGACGGCGGTGCAGACCGCCATGAACTCGTTGCTGAGGGCCAGGGTGTCGTACAGGTCGGTCAGGAACTGCCGGCCGTAGTCCCATTTGGTGCCCCAGCCCGCGTTCTGGATGGTGAACCAGCCGTTGAGGTGTCCGGAGCGCAGCCCGACCCAGCCGATGAACAGCGGCACCCCGGTACAGCCCAAGGCGAGGCCCACAACGGCGCGTCCGGGCAGGTGGCGGTGCCGGCGGGCATGGAGCACAACGGCGACGGCCATCGCCAGGACCACCGCGGTGCCGGCCGGGCGCGTCAGTCCGGCCAGCGCGGTCAGCGCGCCGGCGCTCAGCCAGGCCTGTTTGTGTAGGGCCAGCAGTGCCCCAGCTGTCAAGGCCAGGAACAGCGACTCGCTGTAGGCCATGGAGAAGACCAGCGACATCGGCTGGGCGCCGGCCAGCAGCACGATGGCGATGGTGGCGGTGCGCCGGTCGTACAGCCGGCTCAGCAACACATGCATCACGACAAGCGCGGCGAACAGCGATAGTTGGGCGGCCAGGATGCCGCTGACCGCCCAGCTGAGTCCGGATGCCGCGTGGACGATCCGGATCAGTTCCGGGAACAGTGGGAAGAACGCCAGGTTGCTGCCGTCGGCCAGGCCGTCCATGCCGTGGGGGTAGCCGTGCTCGGCGATCTGGACGAAGCGCCGGCCGTCCCAGGCGGTGAGCCGGTCGGTCAGGCTCGGCCCGCCGGGACGGATCATCGCCGACAGGATCAGCAGGTGCAGCGTGGTCGTCGCGGCGTAGACGGCGGCCGCCGGTCCGGCGCCGGCGCGGGCGCGGGCGCGCACGGCCTGGGCGCGGATGCCGGTGGGAGCGCCAGCCGGTATTCGGGACCGGGGTTCGGCCCTGGCCGGTGCCGGTGCGTCCTGCGTGATATCGGTCACCATCTGCGTCGGCAGCATGATCACTCCTTCTGCTCCGGTGGTGGGACACGGAGCAGAATCGGCGAAGTGCGCTGAACAGACCCTGAAGTTCCTGAAGATCGTTTCAGAATGGATCGCCGGGAATCCGTGCGATCCTTGATCGATGGATGTGCTGGTGGTCGAGGACGACCCGGACGTGGCCACGGCCGTGCGCCGGGGCCTGGAGTCGGAGGGCTGGACAGTCGACGTGGCCGGCGACGGCGCCACCGGCCTGCGGCTGGCCCGCCGCCACGACTACCAGGCGATCATCTTGGACATCATGCTCCCGGCCCTGAACGGCTACCGGGTCTGCGCCGAGCTGCGTCAGGCGGGCGTGCGGACGCCGATCCTGATGCTGACCGCCAAGGACGGGGAGTGGGACGAGGCCGAGGCGCTGGACACCGGCGCCGATGACTACCTGCGCAAGCCCTTCGCCTACGTGGTGCTGCTGGCCCGGCTGCGCGCGCTGATCCGCCGCGGCGGCGGGGCCGAGGGCGGGCTGTTGCGTGTCGGGGACCTGTGGATCGACCCGGCCGCCCGGCGGGCCGGCCGCGGCGAGCAGCCGGTGGAGCTCACCGCCCGCGAATTCGACGTCCTGCTGTGCCTGGCCCGCTACGCCGGCCAGGCCCTGACCCGCCGAGCCGTCGTGGAGGAGGTCTGGGACCTGGCCTACACCGGCGAGCCGACCATCGTCGAGGTCTACATCAGTGCACTGCGTCGCAAGATCGACGCCCCGTTCGGGCGGCACAGCCTGCAAACCGTGCGCGGCATCGGATACCGGCTGACCGACGACGCCGATGCGTAGGCCGGCGACCCGGGCCCGCACCGCACTCGCCGCCGGGATCGCGGCCTTGGTGCTACTCGGCATCGGCGCACTGTTTCTGCGCCAGCACGTCTACGACTCCCGCCTGGCCGCCGGGCGCACCACCGCGCAGTTCCAGGCCCGCACCATCGCCAGCCGGCTCACCGCGCCGCACGGCCTGGACAAGATCCACGACGACACCGCCGGCCTGCCGTCGGTGGTGCTGAACCCCTCAGGCGGCGTCGTGCGCCTCGGTGACCCGCTTGCGGACCAGCGGCCCGCTGTGGTGGGCCTTCCCTGGCCCGATCACGTCGACTGGGTGGACTGGAGCGGGTCCGGGACGGTCCACGTGACCCCCGCCGCCAAAGACCCGGCCTATGCCGGGCGGAGCTTCGCCGCCGTCGGCGCCGCCGCCTACGTGACCGGATCTCAAGGCCCGGGTGAACCGGAGGGCGTCTACACCGTCTATGTCCTGGTCACCCCGTTCGATGCACAGGCCGCCCGCGCCGCAGTCGACCCGGCACTGTGGTTCGGCGTTCCCACCGCCGCACTGCTGGTCGGCGCCATCGCCTGGGCCGCCACCAGCCGCGCGCTGCGCCCGGTGGAGGCGATCCGAGCCCAGATGGCCGAGATCAGCGAACACCACCTGGACCGCCGCGTCCCGGTCCCACCCGCCCGGGACGAGATATCCCGCATGGCCCTCACCACCAACGCCACCCTGGACCGGCTCCAGCACTCCGCCGAACAACAGCGCCGCTTCGTCGCCGACGCCGCCCACGAACTGCGCAGCCCGATCGCCGCGCTGCGCACCAACCTCGAAGTCTCGCTGGCCCACCCCGAACACACCGACTGGCCGGCCACGACCGACCAGGCCCTGACCGCCGTCCGCCGCCTGCAAACCCTCGCCGAGGATCTGCTCTACCTGGCCCGCCCCGGCGACCAGCCCCGCCGCACTGAACTGGTCGACCCCGCCGAGCTGGCCCACGACCTGCTCACCGAATACCGCCACACCCACACCAGCGGCCCGCACTACACACTCGACATCCACTCGACCGGCCAGGTACGCGGCAACCGCAGTGAACTGAACCGCTTGCTGCGCAACCTGCTCGACAACGCCACCCGTCATGCGGCCGGCCGCGTCGACGTCACCATCGCCGCAGACAACGGCCAAGTCCTGATCACCATCGACAACGACGGCTCCGACATCCCCACCGCCGACCGCGAGCGAATCTTCGAACGCTTCACCCGGCTCGACGAATCCCGCAGCCGCGACGCCGGCGGCACCGGCCTGGGCCTATCACTCGCCCGCGCGATCGCCGAACACCACGGCGGCACCCTGACCCTCGCACCCACAGGACCGACCTTCATCATCCGGCTCCCGGCCTCGCCAGCCACCCATTTCAGGAACAGGGCGGACACCCACTCGCCAAAACGCTGAGCAGCGTCAACAGCGGCCACGGCAGCCTGCGCTGCGACAGGCCGTTGGCCGACAGGACTGAATCGCACTGGCTTCCATCCACGCCTATCCGTGTGTCGGCCGCGGCCGACGGCGGCTCGGGTTCCGCGAACCCGATGGTGTCCACGGGCTCTGTTATCAGGCCCGTCATCGGTGCCACTTTCGAGATCAAGTTACGCCGTTCAATACAGTCCCCGGCGATACCGAGACCGCGCTCCAGCCCTTCGTCCGAGGCACCACCGGCTTGTGCGCTCGATTGGGCGGGCAAGCCGGTGGTGGAGCGTTGCGCGTTGCCGGGGTAGGCGATGCAACCTGCGCAGTTGGCCGACTTCAGCGCTGGGCGGATCGGCTCAGTTGTAGGTGACCACGTTGCTGGGCCCGGGTGCGGTTGAGCTGACGGCTGCGCCGGTTCCGTTGATCACTGATTGGATGCCTCCGTAGTTGTTGAGCCATACGGTCAGGAGGTCGTGGAATGCGACGCCGGAGGTGGTCGGGGCTTGGATGGCCATCGCGCTCTGGATTGGCGGTCCTGCGGTGAAGTTGGAGTAGATGCCCATGCCGTAGCCCTGGAACGTGGTGACGCTGTTGGGGATGTAGAACGCGGGGTAGCCGTTCTGGCTGGGGGTGGCCATCCAGGCCGGCTGGCTCGGCACGTCGTAGGGGTTTTCGTTCTGGAAGAAGATGACGGTGCCGCCTTGGCCGTTCCAGACGGTCTCGTATTGCTGGTAGTGCTCGACGGCCAGGCCGTAGGCGGTGACGTTGTTGCCGTTGACGGTCAGGCCGGTGGCGGCGGTGTCGGTGGTCCAGGAGCCGCTGCCGGCGCCGTGGTCGGCGCGCCAGGACCAGATGTTGTCCAGGATCGAGTTGTTGCTGTTGTCGATGAAGGCGTCGGTGACCGATCCGGCGGTGGCGCCGCCGATGCGGAAGAAGACGTCGTCGATGGTGACCGGGTCGCTGGCGTGGCTGGTGGTGGAGCCTTGGGTGCCGATGGTCAGCAGGGTCGGGGAGGTGGCGGGTCCGGCGTCGAAGATCAGCCCGGAGACGTTGACGCCGTTGACGTCGGCGACGTTCATCGTGGTCTGGCCGGCGGCGGGGACCAGCGTCGCGAACCCGAGACCGACGATCTTGGTGTCGGCCCTGGTGACGTTGATGGTTTGGTTGTAGCTGTAGACGCCGGGGGTGAACAGCAGGTTGTC